>JBFKGB010000295.1:0-4841 GCA_041633535.1 Euzebya sp.
CCCCCGCCCCCGCCGCCTCCCGACCAGACCGGGGGCACCCCGGCATCGGTCGCCACCTGCTACCGGCACCCCGACCGGCCCACCCGGCTGTCCTGCTCGTCGTGCGGTCGGCCCATCTGCGTGGACTGCACCAACCCGGCCGCCGTCGGGCAGAAGTGCCCCGAGTGCGCCGCACCGAGGGGCCGCTCCCGCATCATCACCGCGGCAGAGGTCCGCCAGGGCACCACCGGCGTCGGTGGCGCACCCGTCACCCGCGCGATCCTCGGTGTCACGATCGCGATCGGCGTCATCGGCTTCGTGCTGCCAGGCCTGTGGAACCAGATCGCCCGCGCGCTGATCGACAACGTCCAGCTGGTGGAGCGCGGCGAGATCTGGCGCACCGTCGGGGCCGCGCTGCTGCACTCACCCCGGTCGCTGTTCCACATCGGCTTCAACATGTACGCCCTGTACGCCTTCGGGCCGCAGATGGAGCGTCGATTCGGCTCGGTGCCGTTCCTGCTGTTCTACGTCGCCAGCGCCGCAGCCGGGGGCCTGGGCTTCCAGGTGGTCCGCGAGACGGGGCAGGCGCTGGGCGCATCCGGCGCGATCTTCGGGCTGTTCGGCGGCTACGTGATGTCGGCGTACCTGTCGCGCCACACCGCGGCCGGACAGGCCGGTCTGCGGCAGCTCATGCCCCTGCTGCTGATCAACCTGGCGCTGCCGATCTTCGTGCCCTCCATAGCCTGGGAGGCCCATGTCGGCGGCCTGCTCGCCGGTGCGCTGATGATGGCGGCCTGGCGTGCGCTGGACGACGGCGCGGGCGTCGAGGCGACCCGCCGGGTACGGGCGCGCCGCTCCCTGATCGCCGGGGGCGTGCTGGTGGTCTGCCTGGGGCTGCTGCTGGTCGTGTGACCGGCCTGATCGTGCAGGTCGGCCTACCATGCGTGCCGTGCACATCGAGGCGTGGGACGAGGTCTTCATCAGGTGCCGACGGGCGTCGGTCAACCCGTTGATCGTGCACGTGCCCACCTGGGACACGTGGTGGCCGGGGCTCACCGTCGTCGCTGCCGACGGCGCCCATGCCCTCGACCTGCGGACGCCCCTGCGCTGGCCCCGACACCACCACCTGACGCTGACGGTGGACCGGGTCCGCCCACGCGACAAGGGCCTCGAGTTCAGCGTCGACGGGGACCTGCACGGGACCGGCGAGTGGTACCACCTGGACCGGCCCGACGGCGTCGTCGTGCACTACCTGCTGCGCGGTGAGCTGCAGCTCGAGGGGCAGGGCACGGGCCGTCGCTGGCTGGCCGCCCACCGGGCGTCGGTCCGGGCCGCCCTGACGGCGTTGAAGGCCAGGATGGAGCGCGGACGGACGCCCGGGGCCGAGCCGCACCCCGAGCTGCTGGCCCACCAGTCCCAGGAGCTCGCGATCTTCGCCCGGGAGGTCGCACAGCACGAGGCCGAGCTGGCCGAGGCCGCAGCCCAGGCCACCTCCGAGGAGGGCAGCTGAGCGTGCGCTGTCCGGACTGCAACGCCAGCAACCCCGAGGGCGCCAGCTTCTGCGGCCAGTGCTACGCCATCTTCCCCAAGGCGGCGCCGGAGCCGACGCCCGGGCCCACACCGGACCCGGTGTCGGAACGGCCCGGACCCGCCGCCGCGCCGGCCAGGCCGGCCGGGCAGGCCGTGGCGGGACGCTTCTCCGCCGTCGACGGTGAGCTGACGTGGCGCTGCGCGGTCTGTGACACCACCAACGACGTCACCACGTTCGTGTGCACCGTCTGCGGGGCCAAGATGGACACCGAGAGCGGCACGGCCGCCGAGGCCACGGACTGGGAGGCCGCCAAGCGCGCCGAGGCCCTGGTCCCCGGCCTGGGTCACCTCCGGACCGGTCACAACGGCATGGGCGCCTCCCGGATGGGGATCGTCCTGCTGTGGCTCATCGGCTCGTTCACCCTCGCCGCCGGCGGGGTCAACGGCCTCCTCGCCGCGGTCCCCCTGATCCTGGGGATGGGTGTCGTCTGGGCCACCGGCCCCTCCGACCTGGAGGCCGCGCGGCACGACCGCAGGCCGCTCCTGGACCCCCAGCGGTTCATGTACCTCGTCATCGGCGCGACCGTCGGGGTCATCGTCGCCGGCGGTCTGGTCATCCTCCTCTGAGCCGACGACTGCCCCGATCGGCCCATCGGCACCGCACGGGCACCTCGTAGCATGGGCGGTCAGTCAACCAACGGTGCGGCCTGCAGACGGCCGCCGGATCCTTAAGGACGGCGAATTGGCCACGGACAGCGTGAAGGAAACCATCCTCGTGAAGGCGGACCTCGGGACCGTGTACGACACGGTCGGGGACTTCCAGAGCTACCCGGAGTGGCTGGAGGAGTTCCGGAGCGTCGAGATCCTGGAGACCCGCGAGGACGGCTGGGCCGACAAGGTCCGCTTCGAGCTGTCCTCGATGGGCATCACGCTGCACATGACCCTCGCCTACACCTACGGCGACACGCGCGTGGACTGGGTGCTGGTGGACGGCGACATGATGAGCCGCAACGACGGTGCCTACGACATGCGCGACAACGGCGACGGCACCACCGACCTGACCTACGAGCTGACCGTCGAGACCAGCGTCCCGCTGCCCGGGATCGTGCGCAAGCGGATCGCCAAGAAGACCGTCACGGACTCGCTGAAGGCGATCAAGAAGCGCGCCGAGTCCTGACCGGATGAGGGTCCTGCTGTTCACGGGCAAGGGCGGCGTCGGCAAGACATCGGTCTCTGCCGCCACCGCGCTCGCCACCGCGCGATCGGGTCTGCGGACCCTCGCGATGTCCACCGACCCTGCGCACTCGTTGGCGGACAGCTTCGACACGCCCCTGGGCGACCAGCCCACGACGGTGGCGCCAGGGCTGGATGCGGTGCAGCTGGACGCACAGGTGCGACTGGAGGACAACTGGCGGGAGATCCAGGACTACCTGATCGCACTCCTGCGGTGGTCCGGCATCGGGGAGGTCCAGGCGGAGGAGCTGTCGGTCCTCCCCGGGCTCGAGGAGATCTTCAGCCTCATCGACGTGCAGCGCTTCGCCAGCCAGCGCCGGTACGACGTGATCGTGGTCGACTGCGCGCCGACGGCCGAGACGCTGCGCCTGCTGAGCCTGCCCGACGCCCTCGGCTGGTACATGGAGCGCATCTTCCCCATCGAGCGGAAGGTCGCGCGCGTCGTCCGTCCCGTCCTGGGGCAGATGACGTCCATGCCGCTGCCCGGCGAGGCGCTGCACGGCAGCGTCGAGAAGCTGTACCGCAACCTCGAGGAGGTGCGGGACCTGCTGAGCGACACCGAGACGACGTCGGTCCGGCTGGTCACCAACGCCGAGAAGATGGTGGTGGAGGAGTCCCGTCGGACCTACACCTACCTGTCGCTGTTCGGCTACCACGTCGACGCCGTCGTGGTGAACCGCCTGATCCCCGACGACGTCACCGACCCCTGGTTCGACCGGTGGAAGGTCCGGCAGGCCGCACACATGGACACGATCGCGGAGTCCTTCGGCGAGGTGCCGGTGCTGACGGCCCCCCTCTTCGACGACGAGATGGTCGGGGTCGAGCGGCTGCAGCTCCTGGGTGAGGCCGTCTACGGCGACGCGAGGCCCCACGCGGTCCTGCACGCCGGGTCACCGTTGACCTTCGAGCCCGACGGTGACGGCTGGATCCTCAGCGTCGCGCTGCCGTTCGTCGCCAAGGGCGGGGTCGACGCCTTCACCCGCGGCGACGAGCTGTACGTCAAGGTCGGCAGCTACACCCGGTCGATCCTGCTGCCGGCGGCGCTGCGGCGGTGCCACATCGTCGCCGCAGGGCTCACCGACGGCCGTCTGCGCCTGGAGTTCGCGCCCCTGCCGGTGGCCGAGACCCGCACGCGGCCACGGTGACCCCACGCCCCGCGCTGCCGGTGACGGCACCCGACCTAGACTCCTGCGTCCTGTGAACGAACGACACGAGCGCGCCGAGGGTGCACACAGCCATGGAGTGGGCGGCAGCCCCGAGTGCCAGCTGTGCCCGGTCTGCGTGCTGCTGCAGGCCGTGGGCTCGGCGCGGCCCGACGTCACGGCCCATCTGCTGGCCGCCGCACGTGAGCTCGCGATGGCCGTCAAGACGGTCGTGGACGGGCAAGTTGAGGCTACGGACCACGCGCAGGCCGTGATGAACGATAGGTTGACGCGGATAGACATCGACTAGCTGACATGGAGGCCCCCTATGGAACTGACGGCCAGCGGTATCAAGGCTCTGGTGTCCCGACCTGCCACCGACGCACCCGTGACCTCGGTGTTCCTCAACACCGACGGCGCGGTCTACCCTCGGTCGACGGACTACGAGACCCGGCTGGACGCGCTCCTGAAGCTCGCGGTCGACGGTCAGACCGATGACCGGGACTCCGTCGAGGCCGACGCGAAGGCCATCCGACGCTGGGTGGCGGAGGACTTCAACCGTGACGGCGTCAAGGGCCTCGGGCTGTTCGCCTCGGGCGGCGAGATCTTCGACCGGATCCACACCGCCGAGGCGTTCCGCAACGTCGCCCGTGTCGGCGAGACCCCCTACGTCGTGCCGCTGCAGGCCATGCTGGGCCGCTACATGCACATCGGCCTCGCGCTGATCGAGCGCGAGTCCGCGCGCCTGTTCCGCTACCGCCTGGGCCGCATCGTGGAGTACCACGAGATCGAGTCCGACGTCCCCGGGCAGAGCGACGGCGGCGGCTGGGCCCAGGCACGGTTCGCCCGCAACGTCGAGAACGCCCTGATGCACCACCTGAAGGACGCCGACGCGACGTTCCGCCAGGTCCACGCCGACGACCCCTTCGACGCCCTGGTGATCGCGGGCCCGACCAG
>JBFKGB010000296.1:0-4837 GCA_041633535.1 Euzebya sp.
ATGCCGCGGCTGATCGATGTGCGCAACGCCGCGCTGGTCGAGACCGCGGCGGCCGAGACCGGCTGAGCACCACCCACCATGGTGGATCCTGCTCACGCAGCCACCATGGTGGATCCTGCTCACGCAGCCACCATGGTGGATCCTGCTCACGTCATGTCAGCGCTGGCAGTACAGCACGGCCTGGCCGTCCTCGCCGTCCTGCACCAGGCAGGGCACCCCGTCGACCAGGACCGGCTCGTCAGGGCCCTGGGTCAGCGACACGAGCAGGCCGATCAGGACCAGCACCAGGGTCGCACCGGCGATCAGGGCGGTCGCGAGCTGCAGCCGGGCGCGGTTGTCTGGCTCGCGCAGCCGCTCGATGATCTCGGGCTCGTCACGGTGCTCGACGCGGACGTCCGCGGCTGACAGGTGGTCCGCCCGTCCGTGCTCGAGCCGCTCGGTCGGGACCCGCGCGTCGGCCAGGTGGTCACGGCCATCGGTCAGGTCGGCGATCCGGTCGCCGGGGACCCGCCGCGGCTCGGTGATGGCGTCGTTGCCGTACATGTCATCGGTGCTGGCCATGCGGTGCCCCTGTCGGTCCTCCCGGCCGGTGGCCGGGTTGTGGGCCGGTCCTTCCCCGCAAGGCCGCCGGTCACGCCTGGCCTCGCTCACGACTGGCTGGCGGTCACGGGAACGGCCACCCGTTGGCACGGCAGGACCCCAGCCCGCCGGTCTGCTGCATCATGACCGGTGCGATCGCCCCGGGCCGGGGGCAGAACTCGTGGCCGTGGCCCAGCCCGTGCCCGACCTCGTGGTTGACCAGGTACTGCCGGTAGACGGTCAGGTCGGCGTGGAACGGCACGACGCCCGTGGCCCAGCGGTCCAGGTTGAGCATCGCCCGGTAGCCGTCCCAGCACGACACCCTGCCGCCCGTCCGCAGGCCGACGGCACCGCACATGGCGTCCACGGTGGCCGGGCGTGCGACGACGACCCGCAGCCTGGCCGCCTGCGGCCGTCCGACCCGCTGGAACGTGACGCTGCCGTCCGCGGTCCAGCTGCGGGGGTCGGTGAGGATGCGGGTGACCTCCGCCTCGACGGCCCGCAGGTCAAGACCGGTCTGGGGCTCGACCTCGACGCTGTAGGTGTACAGCCTGCCCGACCCCACCGGCGGGTCGCTGCCGCCGGCGACCAGCCAGCCCTCCGGCGACACGGTGTCAACGGGGTCCACCGGCAGCGTCACGATTCCGCGTCGGTGGACGGTGCCGGCCGGGGTGGTCAGGCTGGCCATCACCTCCACGGGCAGGGGGGTGTCGTCGGTGGCCGGCTCCAGCGGGAGGGGGAGGGGTGGGCGTGGCTGCGCCCGCCAGGTGACGGCCGGACCGTCGGTGGTCACGGTGCCCGGCCACTCGTAGCCCAGCACGGTCACGTGGACGTCGGCATCCTGCACCGGGCCGTCGGCGACCATGCCGAGGGTGGCGGTCGGCCCGTCCTGCAGGACCACCCGGCCCGGCCCGTGCCCGGGACCGTCGACCCAGGCACGGCGCAGCTGGTCGGCCAGCTCGCCGTCGGGCACCACGGCGTGTGGCGGGCCGCCGTCGGCGGACACCAGCGGGACGGGCGGTGCGATCGCGGGGGCCTGGGCGTCCAGTGCGACGACCAGGGCCAGGGCCGGCAGCGTCGGGTCGACCGGCCACGGTCCGGGTGCACGCTCGTGACGGACGACCGTGACCCGGTCCGGTCGGTTGGCCGCGGTCCAGTCCAGCGCCCGCCGGGCACCGACCAACACCGGCCGGTCGGGCGTGTCGGCCACCGCCGCGACCACCGCCCGCCCGCGGTCCAGCCCGTCGGGCAGCACCACCGCCTCGGTGGCACCCAACGGCGCCAGGGCGTCGTCGCTGGCGACGGCCTCGGGACCCATCGCGTCGATGACGGCGTCACGGGCGCCGGGGCCCAGGTCCGCGGACAGCAGCACCGTGGTGGCCTGCGCGACCGCGGCACGTGTGTCGACGTCCAGCAGCGTCGCGGACCCCGGGGTGTCGTCGTCCACCGGCGTCGAGGGGGGCGCGGCGGGCCGGTCCTGCAGGGGCAGGTCGACCAGCAGCAGGTCGGCGCCCAGCCTGGTCGCCGCTGCGGCGCCGGCCAGCGCCGCGTCGAAGGGGACGGTCGGTGCGACCACCAGCGTGCGGGGCCCGTCGCCGTCCGGCGCGCGGCTGCGCGCCAGCTGCAGCGCCTGTGCGCTGACGGTCGCCGTGGTGGTGCCCGGCAGCACGGTGACGTCACGCCCTGTGGCGGTCAGGGTCGTCACCAGCTCGGGGTCGACGGATGCCTCGCCGAGCGCCACCACCTCACCGGTCGTGCCCTCCAGCGTCCGGAGGACCCCGGGGGTCAGCTGTGCGGGGCGCAGCGGCAGCACGGTGGCACCCAGGGCGCGTGCCAGCGCCGGGACGGGCAGCGCCAGGTCGGGACGGTCGAGGTCCAGCAGGACCACAGGAGCTGCGACGGCGGGCTGGTCCGGGCCGCTGCGCGCCCTGCTGGTCCGGTCGGACGTGAGCGGGGCCGACGGCGACCCGTCTGCCGCGGGGGACAGTCGGCGCAGCAGCCGTACGGCGTCCTCGGTGGCCGGCTGGACCGCCATGCCGGCGACCGTCACCGGCCATCGCCGCAGCACCCCGTGCGTCCCGACCGCCACCGTGACCTCGTGGGGCCCTGGTGCCAACGTGACCTCGATGCCGGTCAGGTCGCTGAGCTCGCCGTCCGGATCGACCCGGGGGCCGCGCATGCGCTGCCCGTCGACGAGGAAGGTGACGGGTTGGTCACCGCGGTCGGTCACCCGGGCCGCCAGGACGACGGTCGTGCCGTCCACGACGCTGCCCGGTGCGGGCCGCGGGTCCCACACCTGCGGGACCGGTTCGGCTGCGGCCGGGTCCTGGGCGGCGGCCGGCGGGGACGGGACGACCCCCAGGACGGTCAGCAGCACCGCGACGGCCAGCAGCGCCGCCCGGCGGCCGTGCCGAGGGCGACGACCGGGGGGAAGCAGGTCGTGCATCCCCCCAAGCATGGACCATCAGGGTCAGCCGTGCGGGTAGGGCCAGCCGTTGGCGACGCACCCGCCCAGGCTCTTGGACTGCTGCATCATCACGGGCGCCAGCACGCCGTCGGCGGGGCAGCCGACGTGTCCCATCCCCAGCCCGTGCCCGACCTCGTGGCTGACCAGGTACTGCCGGTACACCGTCAGGTCGGTGTGGAACGGCGACACCCCGGTGTTCCAGCGGGTCAGGTTCAGCATCGCGCGCCGGCCGTCCCAGCACGACAGCCGCCCAGCGGTGTCCAGGCCCACACGACCGCAGAAGCGGTCCACCGTCGAGGGGGTCGCGACGACCACGCGGATGTCCGCCTCGGCCGCGGAGCCGACCCGCTGCATGGAGCGCTGCCCCCGGGCCGTCCAGCCACGCGTGGGATCCAGCAGGATCCCCTCCGCCTCGGCGGCGACGGCGGCCAGGTCCAGCCCGGTGCTGGGCTCGACCTCGATGGAGAAGGTGCGGAGGGGGCCCGCCCCGACGACGGGGCTGGAGCCGCCCGCGACGACGAACCCCTCGGGCGAGGTGGTCGTGGCCGGACCGATGACGACCTCCGCGCGCAGCCCCGTGTGCCGCAGGTGTCCCTGCGCGGTGACCACCGCCGTCAGCTCCAGGTCCGCGGCCTGTGCGCCGGTGGGTTCTTCGCCCTGTGCCAGGGCCGGCCGCGGGCCGGCGGTCCAGGTGACGACGTCATCGTCGATGGAGGTGGTGCCCGGCCACTCGCGACCGGCGACGGTGGCGTACACCGCGGCGCCGGACACGGGACGGTCGGCGCGCAGCTCGACCACCGGGGTGGTGGCGACCAGCGGGTCACCCACGCCGCCCTGCGTCAGCACGGCCGCGACCTGTGGCGCCTGGGGCCCGTCGACCCACCAGCTGCCGACGGCTGCCGGCGTGGGGCCGTCGGCCATCACGGTCGCGCCCGCAGGTCGGTTGCGTCCGACCCACGCCGGGGCGTCGTCGACGTGGACCAGGACGGCTGCGCCCAGGCCGGCGGCCCGGGTCGCCAGGACCGCTGCGGCAGGGTCGTCGACGGCGTCGGCGATCCACACCTCCTTCGCGGCCTCGGGCAGCCGGGTCACCCGGGTCAGCACGGCGTCGGGGTCGGCCGCAGCCGTGACCGCGGCGGCGGCCGCGTCGGTCAGGTCCTCGGCCAGCAGGACCAGCGGACGACCGCCGATGACCTCGGCGGTCGCGGGCGACAGCCCGTCCGGGCCGGCGAGCAGCAACGCCGCCCCCCGCCGTGCGGCGTTGGCCGCGGCCTGCAGGGTGGCGGCGGCGGGACCGTCGGGTGCGACCAGGACGGGGCGCGGCGTGGCCTCGCCGCCGCGTGTGTAGACGTCCGCAGCCGGCTGGTGCACGGCGGCGGCGACGGCGACGTCGGCGGGGGTGCCGGTGCCGATTCGTCGGGCGTGCCAGCCGGCCGCCTCGACCTGGTCGGCGACCTCGGTGCCGATGGCGTCCAGCCCGCCCAGCAGCATGACCTCCGCGCCGGGGCCGCGGGCTGCAGCGATCGCCGCCATCGCGGCCTCGTCGACCCGGTCCATGGCGACCGGGACGATGACGGCGCGGGTGGCCACGGCCAGCGGTCCAGCCGTTGCCGCCAGCAGCGGCCGGTCGGGGTTGACCAGCAGCACCGGGCGCGACCCGTCGCGGCCGCCGGCGGCAGCATCGGCCACGGCGACGCGGTCCTGGGACAGCACCCGGGTGGTGACGCCGCTGGTGTAGACCTGCCACTGCCGCAGCGTGGTCCCGCCGGCCGTCACGGCCAGCGTGTGCGC
>JBFKGB010000297.1:0-4826 GCA_041633535.1 Euzebya sp.
CGCCCAGGCGATGGGGGTCCGTGGCGAGGAGCTGGACAAGCTGGCCTGGGCGGGGCTGCTGCACGACGTCGGCAAGCTGGTGGTCGAGCCGGAGGTGCTGACCAAGCCGTCGCGGCTGGACGTGCACGAGCAGCGACAGGTCCACCAGCACCCGGTGGCCGGGTACCGCATCGCCGAGCCGCTGCTGCCGTGGCTGGGCCGGTGGGGCGAGGCGATCCTGCACCACCACGAGCGGTTCGACGGCAGCGGCTACCCCTCCGGGCTGGCCGGCGAGTCGATCTCGCTGGGTGGCCGGATCGTGGCGGTGGCCGACGCTTTCGAGGCGATGACCGCCCGTCGGTCCTACAACACCCCACGGACGTTGGCGTCGGCACGGGAGGAGCTGCGGGCCTCGGCCGGGACCCACTTCGACCCCGCGGTCGTCCGCGCCTTCCTGGCGGTGCCGCTGCTGCAGCTGTCACGCATCGCGCTGCCCACCGCCGGTCTGTCGCTGGGCACCGCGGTCGGCGGGCTGTCGGGGCCGCTGCGCCAGCTGGAGGGGATCGGGACGGCCATCGCCCGGGGCGGTGTGGCCGCCGGGGTCGTGGGGGTGGGGATGGCCAGCCTTGCCGGTGGTGTCCCCACACGCTCGCAGGAGCCGACCGTGGTCGAGGTGCCCACCCCCGCGGAGGTCCGGGCGGGCGCGCAGACGGGTGCCCCGTCGACGATGTCGTCCGACCCGGCCCGGGGCGCGGTCGCGCCCGCGCAGACGGTCGAGCCTGCCGTCGGCGCCGTGGTCGCACCCACCGGCCTGGCCACACCACGGCCGACCGTGACCACGGCGCTGCCCGCCCTGCCGGACCCCGTGCCGCTGCCGGCCCCGCAGCCCGCACCCGTGGAGGCCCCGCCGGTGATCGCCGTCGAGGAGGTGGCGCCCCGACCGGTGGTCGAGGGGGCCGCCGGCGTGGTGAGCGAGGCGACCACGATCGTCGAGGAGGTCCTTGACGTGCTGCCTGATCCCCTGCCGGAGGCGGCCGAGCCGGTGGTGGACGCCGTGGCTGACGATGCCGTCGAGGACACGGCCGAGGTGCTGGGCGAGGTCGTCCCAGCACCGGTGCCGGACGTGATCCAGCAGCTGCCGCCACCACCGCCTGTCCCCGGGCTCGGCGGCTGAGCACCATTCGTCGTCCAGGTCGCGATGTTCGGCGCAGGACGGCCGACGCAGGACGGCGAACGACATCCCATGCGTCACACGGCACTCGTCATCGCGCTGCTCCTCGCGATCGGCGCCCTTCCCGCATCGGCTGCCACCGACGGCGGCCTGCCCACCCCTGCCGAGGTGTGCAGGGACGCCCTCCCGACAGACCCCCAGGTCCGGGCCGGGCTGGAGGTCACCCGGTGGTACCTGCACCGCGACGCGCCGCTGGGCAACGTCGACGGGTTCAACAACGGAAACGGCCCGAACACGCGTCTGCGCATGGACCGCACACGGCCGTCGATGACCCAGCCAGCGCGGTACCTGTCGTTCAGCGACATCGAGGAGCCAGGCGCGGGGACCCCCCATTGGACGGGCACGATCCCCGCAGGTCGTACCGTCGTGTGCGCCCGCGCGGTCGTGCACGCCGACGACCCCACGTACACCAGCGGGGTGGATCTGCGCGCACTGTTGCTGTCCGGGCAGGCCCCGCCGTACGTCCTCGAGGCCACGGCGCACCCGCAAGGTGACGGTGGGATCATCTTCACCAGCGCCACGACACGGATCGTCACGGCCGACTTCCCGGCCCTCGACATCCCCAGCGGTGAGCTGACGCTGCTCATGCGGACGCCCACGCGGGTCGGTTCGATCCTGTACGACGCGCTGTTCCAGGACTCCCACCTGCTGATCGTCACCGCCAACGCCTAGCACTGGGCGTCGACACGTTGATTGCTTACGTTTCGCAAGCTGTCTAACTTCCGCACTGTATGGTCAGTGGATGCACCTGTCGCCGTTCGAGTTCCAGCGTCCCCTGACCGCCGGCGAGCTCAGCGGACGCGATGCCGAGATCGACGAGGTCGTGGCCACCGCAGCCGCCGGCCGGCCGTTGACGGTCGTGTCGCCGCGGCGCTACGGCAAGACCAGCATGCTGAACGTCGTGGCCGACCGGCTGCACGACCTGGGCCACACCGTGGTGTTCGTCGACCTGTACGGCCTGGGCTCGGTCGCCGAGCTGGTCATCCGGCTGGAGGCCGGGTGGTCCCGCACACGGGGTCCGCTGCGCCGGCGGGCCGAGGCGGTCCTGGACGCCGCCAACCTGGGGATCAGCCTGTCCGGCGCCGGCTTCGCAGCGACGCTGATGCGCCAGCCATCCGTCGACGCGACAGCGGCCCTGCACACCCTGCTGTCGCTGCCCGAGACGGTCGCGACAGGCACCGGGAAGGTGATGATGATCCTCGACGAGTTCCAGGTCGTCGCGGGGCTGACGGGGGTCGAGGGGCTGCTGCGGTCCCACATCCAGCACCACCGCGAGGTCGCCGGCTACATCTTCGCCGGCTCCGAGCCGCACCTGATCGACGCCCAGTTCAGCGACCCCGACCGGCCGTTCTACGGCCAGTCGTTGCGGCTGCGGCTGCGCCGACCCTCGCGGACCGCCCTGGGGGACCTTGTCCGCACCCGCTTCGCCGAGACCCAGCGGGATCCCGGCGAGGCCCTCGGTCCGCTGCTGGACCTGGCCGACCGGCACCCGCAGCGCACGATGATGCTGGCGCACTTCCTGTGGGAGCACACGCCGGAGGGGACCGGGGCCACCCTGGAGGAGTGGACCGCGACCGTCGCAGACGCACGACGGCACGTCCTGGGCGAGGTCGAGGCGTTGTTCGACGGGGCCAGCGCCAACCAGAAGCGGCTGCTGCGGATCATGGCGCTGCACCACTCGCCCTGGGACGGCGACGCCCTGCGGCGCGTTGGTCTGGAGGCCGGGTCGGTCGGCCGGACCCTGGCCCAGCTGGACCGTGACGGCTACATCGAGGACGACGACGGCCTGCGGATCATCGACCCGATGCTGGCGGACTGGATGCGCTCGACGCTGCCGATCTGACGACGGTCAGGAACCCAGGACCAGGCTCGGCAGCGGTGCGGCGATGAACAGCAGCATCAGCGGGGCCAGGATCCCCACCGTGGGCAGCAGGATCGCTGCGCGCCGAGCGGTGGCCTGACGCCGCAGACGGGTCAGGTGGGTCTGGCGGACCTCCGCCGACAGCCGCAGCAGCTCGGGCGCGACGTCCAGGCCATGGCTGATCGCGCCGGCGAGCAGCCGGTGCACCCGCGCGGCCTCGGGCTCGGGCGTGGCCAGGGCCACCGCGTCCAGCGCCTCCTCCAGCGGACGGCCTGCGCGGTGCTGGGCGAGGGCGTCGGCCAGCTCGCCGACCAGCTGCCCGCGGCTGCGGGCGATCGTGTGCGACATCGCCTGGACGACCGAGCCGCTGGCCCGCAGCCGCAGGGCCAGCAGGTGGCACAGCGCGGGCACCTCGGCACGCAGCCGGTCCCGGCGCTGCTCGATGGCCGCGTCGACCGCGGCGGTGGGCCGCAGCCCGCCGGCCACCACGCCCAGCACCGCCAGGCCCAGGCTGCCGCCGACACCCAGGCCCACACCGACACCCGCCACGAGTCCCAGGCCCGCCCCGGCGAGGCCCAGCAGCACCTGGCGGATGCGGTGCTCGGCCACCAGGTCGGCATCGGCCACCCGGTACAGCCCCGCCTGGGCCAGCCGGGCCTGCAGCACCGGGTCGGGCGTCCCCGCTTGCAGCAGACGCCCCAGGTGGGCGCGCCAGGGGTCTGGCGCGGGCCCACCGGTCCGCACAGGAGCGGCGACGGTCGCACGTCCCAGCGCTGCCGTCGCCGCCACGGCGTAGGGCCGTACCCGGCCGGCCAGCCGACGCCGGGGACGGTGCAGCAGCGCCAACGCCGTCAGCACGCACGCGCCGGTCCCGACGGCGGCGAGGACCCGCAGCGCCTCGGTCATGCCTCCTCCCCGGGGCGCACGAGGACGCGCGGCTCCTCCGGTGTCGCCGACAGCCGGGTCACCACGACGATGCCGAGCAGGCTCAACAGGGCCCCCAGCCCGATCACCCCTGCCCCGGCCGGCGAGGTGTAGAAGGCCTGGAACGGCCCTGGACGTGCGGTCAGCATCACCAGGACCAGCCAGGGCAGGCAGAACACGATACGGGCGTTCAGCTTCCCCTCGAGCGCCAGCGTCTCGACCTCCTCGGCGGCAGCGACCTCCGCCTCGACGGCGGCGGCCAGGTCGTCCAGCACCTGCAGCACGATGCCGCCGCCCTCGGTGTGGGCCAGCATCAGCACCTCCACGACCCGGTCGGTGACCGGCTCGGCGACGGTCTGCCGGACGGCCTCCAGCGCCGGCACGACCCCCACCGTCTGGATCCGCGCGGCCAGCCCCGTCAGGTGCTCGCGCAGGACCGGCGGGCCGCCCAGCGACACGTCCACCAGCGCATGGGTCAGGGGCCTGCCAGCACGGACGCTGCCGCGGATCTGGGCCAGGGCGTCCGGCCAGGCCTGACGGACCGCGCGGGTCCGGGTGCTGGCCCGTCGACGCAGGACGGCGATCGGCGCGGCCGCCACGACCAGGCAGGGCACCAGGCCGAGCGCGCGCACCGGCGTGACCGACCCGACGACGACAGCCGTCAGGGCCGCACCGGCCACGGACGCGGCGATGACGGTCCCCGGCGGGTGGCGGCTGCCCGCGCGGCGCAGCAGCAGCCGCAGCGCAGACGGTCCGGGGTCCTGTGGTGGCCGTCGCAGCGACGGCATCTGCCCGGTCAGCGCGGCGACCGCCAGGCCTGCGGTGAGCGCC
>JBFKGB010000298.1:0-4820 GCA_041633535.1 Euzebya sp.
ACGTCTACACGCTGGCGGAGAACGTCCAGAAGGGCCTGGAGGGCATCGACGTGCCCCTTCGCGTCGCGGTCATGGGCTGTGTCGTCAACGGTCCGGGCGAGGCCCGCGAGGCCGACCTGGGTGTCGCCGCCGGCAAGGGCAAGGGCCAGATCCTGAAGAAGGGCGAGGTGCTGTTCACCGTCGCCGAGGAGGACATCGTCGAGACGCTGGTGCACTTCGCCAACGAGATGGCGGAGGAGATCCGGGCAGAGCGCGGCGAGGGCAGCCCCGCGGTGCTGGCCTGATCCCGACCGCCGCATGAGCGATCTGGGCGTCGAGCTGGACGTCGCGACCTCGATCGCGGCCGACGCCGCAGACGTCGCCCTGTCGTTCCTGCAACGCGGGGTGGAGTGGGTCGAGAAGAACCCGCGGGACCTGGTCAGCGAGGCCGACCGGGCCGTCGAGCGGCTGATCGTGGCGCGGCTGGGCCGGGCGTTCCCCGACGACGACGTGGTGGGGGAGGAGGGGACGGCCGGCACCGTCGGCGTGGCCACCGCCGGCCGTCGCCGCTGGTACGTCGACCCGATCGACGGGACGACGAACTACCTGAAGGGCCTGCCCGCGTGGGTGGTCAGCCTGGGCCTCGCCGACCCCGACGACGAGCTGCTGGTCGGCGTCATCGTCCTGCCCGTCACCGCCGAGGTCTTCACCGCCGTCCGTGGCGGCGGCGCACGGCGCAACGGCGTGCCCATCCGCGTGTCGGACCCCGCGACCCTGGACCGCACCGTCATCACCTACGCGCTGGCGCCCAGGACCCCCGACCAGTGGGGTGCCGACCTGCACCCCCGCCTTCGCACGTTGATGGCCCAGGCCCTGGGCACGCGGATGCAGGGCTGCTCGGTGGCCGACCTGACGTCCGTGGCGATGGGCCGGATCGATGCGACCGTCGCCGGCGGCATGAGCCCCTGGGACGTCGCGGCCGGCCTGCTGCTCGTCGCCGAGGCCGGCGGGCGCATCACCGCCCCGGACGGCACGCCGGTCACCGGTCCCGCGTCCGCCTTCGTCGCCGGGTCCCCGTCGGTGCACCCTGCGATCCTGTCGGTCCTCACCGGGGGCCCTGCGACCGCCTGATCGCGGCGACCGTTACGCTGCCGCGACGATGCCCGACTCCGCCACCACACGCCTGCACGCGGGTCGGCTGCCGCTCACGCGCCGGCTGGCCGTCAGCGTCGCGTTGTTCATCGCCGTGCTGATCGGCGGGGTCATCGGCTACGTCACCACCCAGGACGTGGAGTTCGGCGACGCCGTGTACTTCACCATCATCACCGTCTTCGCCGTCGGGTTCTCCGAGACCATCCCGCTGGACGGCACCGGACGTGTGCTCACCTCCGCGGTGATCCTGCTGGGGGTCGGCAGCTTCACCTTCCTCACCATCACCCTCATCGAGTTCCTGGTCGAGGGGCACCTGCTCGACCTGGTCGGGAGACGCCGCATGGACCGCCAGCTGGCCGCCCTGGACAACCACATGATCATCTGCGGCTTCGGTCGGGTCGGACGGCAGGCGGCCGACGACCTGATCGCCACCGGCACCCCGCAGGTCGTGCTGGACGTGGACCCCGAACGGCTGCTGCTGGCCGCCGACCGTGGCCTGCCGCACCTGGTCGGGGACGCCTCGGACGAGCAGGTCCTGCGCGACGCCCAGGTCGACCGGGCCTACGGCGTCGCCGCCTGCACCGACGACGACGCCGAGAACGTCCTGATCGCGCTGACCGCCAAGCTGATCCGCCCCGACCTGTTCGTGGTCGTCCGGCTGAAGAACGCGCGGAACTCCACCAAGGCCCACCAGGCCGGTGCCGACCGGGTCATCGCGCCGGCCGAGATCGGCGGGCACCGCATCGCCGCCCTCCTCACCAAGCCACAGGTCGTCGACTTCCTCGACATCGTCACCCACTCCAGCGACGTCGACCTGGTGCTGGAGGAGCTGCGGCTGACGGAGAGCTCGTCGCTGATCGGGCGCACCCTGGCCGACGCCGGCCTGCGCGACGACTACGGCGCCAACGTCGTGGCGGTCCGCCGGGCCGGCAAGGACCATGTCACGACCCGCCCCGACCCCACGGTGGCCTTCGACGTCGGTGACATCCTCGTCGTCATCGGGTCCCAGGCCGACCTGGAACGGCTGCAACGTCAGCTGGGTTGACGTCCTGCGTGCCGGATGCATGGGCAAGGTGCCCCGCCGGTGCTACGCTCGGTCGTTGCTAGCCGCCCCGGCGGTTGGTGGCTTGGGTTGACAACAGGCTGGACAACTGACCGGGTGTGAGCAGAAGTGGGCGCGTGCGCCCGCTTCTTTGTTTCTACAGACTGAATTCTCCAGACCCGACACCACTGACCCGACACCACCGACCCGGAGGGAGCGCGATGGCCGACCTCGAGCAGACCGTCACCGACCTTGCCCGTCCGCTGGCCGACGAGGCCGAGCTGGACCTCGTGGCCGTCGAGATCCGTGGTGAGGGCAGCCGCAGCCGCATCCGTGTGGTGGTTGACCGCAAGGGCGGCGTCGACGTCGGCACCTGCCAGCGCATCTCGAGGTCGCTGGGCCGCTCGCTGGACGCCCTGGACCCGGTCAACAGCCGGTACACGCTGGAGGTGACGTCGCCGGGCACCGACCGGCCCCTCACCGACCAGACGTCCTTCGACCGTGTCGAGGGTCGCCTCGTCAAGGCGGTGCTGCGCACCGGCGAGGACACGACCCGCGAGCTCGTCGGGACCGTCACCAGCGCGGGGGAGCACGCGGTCACGTTGACCGACGGCGACGGCGCCACCCACCAGGTGGCCTACGAGCAGATCATCAAGGCCACGCAGGAGCTGCCGTGGTGACCCGCGAGGATGCCGACCGGGTGACCGGACCGGCAGCGAAAGGACTGCGATGAAGGTTGAGATCCAGGCGCTCGAGGCGATCGCGCGCGAGAAGAACCTCAGCTTCGAGACCGTGCTCGACGCGATGGAGGGTGCGCTGGCGAACGCCTACAAGCGCACCAACGCCGACGCGGAGGAGGCACGGGTCGTCATCGACCGTGGCAACGGTGAGGTCACCGTCTTCGCCCAGCGGCTGGACGAGGAGGGCAACGTCGTCGACGAGTGGGTCGACACCCCCTCCGACGCGGGCGGCCGCATGATCGCCCAGACCGTCAAGCAGGTCCTGACCCAGCGCCTGCGCGAGGCCGAGCGCGAGCTGACCTACGGCGAGTACTCCGGCAAGCAGGGCGACCTGGTGACCGGCACCATCCAGATCCACGACAACCGTGTCGTGGTCCTGGACCTGGGCAACGCCGAGGCCGTGCTGCCGCACGCCGAGCAGGTCGTGACTGAGCGCTACGAGCACGGTGACCGCATGCGCGCCATCGTCACCGAGGTCCGCAAGTCCATGAAGGGCCCGCAGATCATCGTCAGCCGGTCCCACCCTGACCTGGTGGCGTCGCTGTTCCGCCTGGAGGTCCCCGAGATCGAGTCCGGGACCATCGAGATCAAGGCCGTCGCCCGCGAGGCCGGCTACCGCACCAAGATCGCGGTGGCCACGCACGACGCGGCCGTCGACCCGGTCGGCGCCTGCGTCGGGCCCAAGGGCCAGCGCGTCCGCTCGATCGTGGAGTCGCTGAACCAGGAGAAGATCGACATCGTCACCTGGTCGGAGGAGCCGGCCCAGCTGGTCGCCAACGCCCTGTCGCCGGCCAAGGTCAGCGAGGTCTACCTGTACCCCGACGAGCAGACCGCGCTGGTGGTCGTCCCCGACTACCAGCTGTCGCTCGCCATCGGCCGTGAGGGGCAGAACGCCCGCCTGGCCGCGCGGCTGACCCGCTGGCGCATCGACATCAAGTCCGAGACCCAGTTCGCCGAGGAGCAGCAGGCCTTCCAGGAGGCGCTGGAGCGCGGCGAGATCGACGAGTACGGCAACCCCATCGACACCGGGGCGCCCGCCGCCGACATGGCCGAGGGTGGGGGAGCAACGACGGCAGCCGAGGAGTAGGGTTGGGGGACCCGAAGCCTGCAGGCCGCCGGTAGCGCGCGCGGCCCGGCCTCCTACATCACGTCCCGCCCACAGGACAGCCGTCCCGTGGGTGGGTTCCTGCGTCGCAGGTCACCGACCGGCAGCCGACCTCCGGACCTCACGCAGACACCACACGAACATCCCGCACGCCCCGCGCGTGACCGCCACACACCAAGACCAGGAGTGGTCCCACTGAGCAAGGTCCGCATCTACGAACTCGCCAAGGAGACTGGCCTCGCGAACAAAGAGGTCATCGATCGCCTGACCGAGCTCGGTATCGAGGCGAAGTCGCACTCGTCCTCGGTCTCCGAGGGCGACGCGCTGCGTTTCCGCGAGAGCCTCGGCAAGGCCGCCAAGGAGAAGAAGCAGGCGGAGATCGACCGCGCCCGCAAGGAGGCCGAGGAGTACGAGCGCGCCATGCAGGAGGCCAAGCCGAAGGAGCGGACGGCCAACCGCATCCTGCCGCCGCACCTCCGCAAGGCCCAGGAGCAGGCCGGTGGCGACGACGCCGCCGAGCAGCCTGCCGCCCGTGTGATGCGTCCGCCGGTGCAGGCGTTCCGGCCGTCCGAGGGTGGAGCCGCCAGCGTCGGCGGGACCGACGAGGCAGAGGCCGCACCCGCCCGCCCGGCCCAGGCCCCTCCCGCGGCCGCACGGCCCGCGTCGGCGCCGCCCCCCGCCCAGACCCCCCAGCCCGTCGCCGGTGGCGACCGGCCCGCGGCGCGCCCCGCGTCGACCCCGCCTGCTGCGCAGGCCCGGCCAGTCAGAGCAACAACCCGCAGGAACCACCCGAGGAGACCCC
>JBFKGB010000299.1:0-4814 GCA_041633535.1 Euzebya sp.
GCACGACGGTGACGTCGTCGGGACGCTGGGCCTGCCACAGCCGCGCCTTGGCGTGCCGGTACCCCTCCATGCCGCCGTGCCAGTCCAGGTGGTCGTCGGCGATGTTCAGCAGCACCGCGACGTCGCGACGAAGGGTGGTGCAGAAGTGCAGCTGGAAGCTGGACAGCTCCGCGACCCCCAGCGGTGGGGGGTCCACCGTCAAGGTGGTGACCAGCGGGATGCCGATGTTGCCGGCGGCCGGCGCGTCCAGGCAGGCCGCGATCATCTGGGTGGTCGTGGTCTTGCCGTTGGTGCCGGTCACCCCGACCAGCCGGGTCCGTCCGGCGTTCAGGCGGACGGCCAGCTCGGGCTCGGACCACACCGGCAGCCCGCGGGCGACGGCGGCCTCCAGCAGCGGGTGGGCCGGCGGGATCCCTGGGCTGGTCACCACCAGGTCCACGTCCTGCAGCAGCGCCGGCGTCATCGGACCCAGCCGGGTGTCGACGGGCAGACCCTCCTCGAACGGGTCCGTGCGCTCGTCGGCTGCCAGGTCCGTGCGCTCGTCGGCTGCCAGGTCCGTGCGCTCGTCGGCTGCGCGGACGGTCCGGCCGGCCCGCTGCAGCGCCGCGGTCATGGCCCGACCCGACGCCCCCATGCCGACGACGAGGACGCGGTCGGTGGTCATCCGCTGCCCGCCCGCGACAGGTACTCGGCGTAGAACAGGCCCACGCCGAAGGCCGCGCACAGCCCGCCGATGATCCAGAACCGGACGATGACGGTGTTCTCGTGCCATCCGAGCTGCTCGAAGTGGTGGTGGAATGGCGCCATGCGGAACAGCCGCCGGCCGCCACCCAGGCGGAAGACGGCGATCTGCAGGATGACGCTGACCGTCTCGGCCACGAACAGACCACCCAGGATGATGACCAGCAGCTCGGTCTCGGTCAGCACGGCCAGGGCGGCCAGCATGCCGCCGATGGCCAGCGAGCCGGTGTCGCCCATGAAGATCTTGGCGGGGTGGGCGTTCCACCACAGGAACCCCGTGGTGCCGCCCATCGCGGCTGCCGCGGCGATGGCCAGGGTGTCGGCGTGGATCCACGCCTCCAGCGAGTAGTCCATCTGGTGCCGGAAGATCCAGAACGCGATGATCATGTAGGCCCCGAAGACCATCGCGCTGACGCCGGCCGCCAGGCCGTCCAGCCCGTCGGTCAGGTTCACGGCGTTGGACGTCGCGGACAGGATCAGGAAGCAGAACACCGGGAACAGGACCGGCCCCATGTCCAGCGGGAGGGGGCCGATGAACGACAGCCGCGTCGAGGTCTCGGCCACGTACTGCGCGCCGAAGGCGAAGCCGATGGCGACCAGGGCCTGCCCGCCGAACTTCGCGGTCTTGGTCAGCCCCAGGTTGCGCTGCTGCTTCAGCTTGATGAAGTCGTCCATGAAGCCGACCAGGCCCATGCCCGCGAACGTCGACATGGCCAGCGCACCGCCGGCGGACCCCAGCCGCCCGGCGAAGGCGGCGCTGATGACGTAGGCGATGACCGCGGAGATGATGATCGCCGTGCCGCCCATGGTGGGCGTGCCGCGCTTGGTGTGGTGGCTCTGCGGACCGTCGTCACGGATCAGCTGCCCCAGCTGGCGGGCCCGGAAGAACCGGATGACCAGCGGCGTGCCGACCAGCGACAGGATGAGGGACGTGGCTGCGGCGATGAGGATGAACCTCATGAGTTCCCTCCAGGCGTGTGGGCGGCGAGCAGGGCGTCGGCCACGCGCTCGAGCCCGGCGCTGCGGCTGCCCTTGACGAGGACGAGGTCCCCGGGGGACACCGTGGCGTCCAGCAGCGCGCCCGCTGCTGCGACGTCCTCGACGATGTCGATGGAGCCGACGAAGCCCGCGTCACGGGCTCCCGCGGCGATGTCGGCCGCACGCTCCTGCACGACGACCAGCACGTCGATGCCGCTGCCGACCAGGTGGGCACCGACCTCACGGTGGCCGCTGGCGGTCTCCTCGCCCAGCTCGGCCATGAAGCCCAGCACCGCGAAGCGACGACCGGTGACCGACATGGCCGCGACCGTGTCCAGCGCCGCGATGGTGGATGCAGGGTTGGCGTTGTAGGCGTCGTTGACGACGGTGATGCCGTCGGGCGTGACGGTCACCTCCATCCGCCAGCGCGACACGCCGGCGGCGGACAGGCCCGCTGCGGCATCGGCCAGCGGCACGCCGACGACCTGGGCGGCGGCCAGGGCGGCCAGGGCGTTGCCGACCTGGTGCACACCCGGCCGTGGCAGGGTCACGGTGACGTCGCCGATCCGGATGGTCGCGGTGGCCGTGGCGTCGAAGGTGACCTCGTCGGGGTGCATGTCGGCCTCGGGGCCCAGTCCGAAGCTCACGACCGGGCCGGGGGCGAGCTCGCGCATGCCCAGCGCCGCGGGGACGTCGGCGTTCAGGATGGCGACGCCACCGTCGCCCAGCCCCTCCACCAGCTCGCTCTTGGCCTCGACGATCGCCTCGATCGAGCCGAACTCGCCGATGTGGGCGCCCGCGATGGTCGTCACGATGGCGACGTCGGGGCGCAGCACCGGCATGACGCCGGCGATGTGCCCGATGCCACGCGCGCCGATCTCGCAGACCAGCACCTCGGTCTCCGCGGTCAGCAGGCACAGGGTGAGTGGCAGCCCGATCTCGTTGTTGAACGACCCCGGGTTGGCCACGGTCACCTTGGCCGCGCCGATCGCAGCCGCCGCCATGTCCTTGGTGGTGGTCTTGCCGTTGGACCCGGTGATGGCCACGACGATCGGGGCGACCTCGTCGCGCACCCAGGCGCCCAGGCCCGTCAGGGCGTCCAGCGGGTCGTCGACGATGATGGCCCCGTCGGGACCGTCGAGGGCCTCGGGGCGGCTGTCGGCGCACAGGTAGGCCGCGGCGCCGGCCGCCATGGCGTCGGCGATCCAGTCGTGGCCGTCGCTGTGCTCGCCCACCAGGGGGACGAACAGGTCACCGGGCTTGGTCGTCCGGGTGTCGATGGACACCCCGGTGATCTCGAGCCCGGTGGGGGTGCCGAGCTCGCCACCGACGATGTCGGCGAGCATCTCTGCGGTCAGGGGGATCATCAGCGGGTCCGTCCCGTCGTGTGGTCGAGCAGTGCACGGCGTGCGACCTGCCGGTCGTCGAAGTCGACGCGGCCGTCGGCCAGCTCCTGGTAGGGCTCGTGCCCCTTGCCGGCGATCACGACGACGTCGCCCGGTCGCGCGATGGCGACCGCGTGGGTGATCGCCTCGGCCCGGTCGACGATGCGCGTCGCCGCGGTCGGGTCGGCAAGGCCGGCGGTCATGTCGTCCAGGATGGCCTCGGGGTCCTCCGAGCGCGGGTTGTCGCTGGTCAGGACGGTGACGTCGGCCCCCGAGACGGCCGCACGGGCCATCACGGGACGCTTGCCGCGGTCGCGGTCGCCACCGCAGCCCAGGACCACGATCAGCCGTCCGGTGGTGACCCCTCGGGCGCTGGCCAGCACGTTGGCGACCGAGTCGGGGGTGTGGGCGTAGTCGACCAGCACGCCGAACGGCTGCCCGACGTCCACCCGCTCCATGCGTCCGGGGACCCCGGGCAGGGCGCCGATGCCCTCGGCCGCGTCCTTCAGCGGCACGCCCGCCGCATGTGCGGTGGCCAGGGCGCCCAGGGCGTTGGTCACGTTGTAGTCGCCGGGGATGTTGATGCGGACCCCGACGCGGGCGCCCCGCAGACGGGCCATGAACGTCGCCCCACCCGCGTAGGTCACCACGTCGGTCGCGGTGACGTCGGCCGGTTGGCGGCGCGACAGGGTCCAGACGTCAACGGGCGCCGTGGCGGCCAGCCGTGCGCCGTACTCGTCGTCGATGGTCACGACCCCGACCGGGGTGAACGCCGGGGTGAACAGCCGCGCCTTGGCGGCGAAGTAGTCCTCCATGTCGGCGTGGAAGTCCAGGTGGTCCTGGGTCAGGTTGGTGAACAGCGCGGCGGCGAAGCGGACGCCGTTCAGGCGTCCCAGGGCCAGCCCGTGGCTGGACACCTCGATGGAGGCGGCACCCACCCCCTCCGCACGCATGCGGGCGAAGAGCCGGTGCAGGTCCGAGGCCTCGGGGGTGGTGCGCACGCCGGGGACGGCGTCGTCACCGATGCGGGTCTCGACCGTGCCGACCAGACCGGTGGTGCGTCCCGTCGCCCGCAGCGCAGCGTCCAGCAGGTAGGCGGTCGTCGTCTTGCCGTTGGTCCCGGTGACCCCCAGGACGGCGATGTCGGCCGTCGGCTGTCCGTGGACACGGTCGGCGACGTGGCCGAGCGCCTCGGCGACGGATGGCACGACGACCTGTGGGACGTCCACGCCCTTCACCTCGCGCTCGACCAGCACCGCCGGGCTGCCGGCGGCCACGGCGGCACGGACGAAGTCGTGGCCGTCCATCTGCGCACCGGGACGGGCGGCGAACATCACCCCTGGGCCGACGGCGCGGCTGTCATGGGTGACGTCGAGGATCTGGGGGTCGACGCCCGGGTGGACCAGGCGTGCGTCGGGCAGCGCGGTCGTGATGAGGGAGGGGGTCATGGGGTCGGACACAGGGGGAACCGCCGATCCGTGTCGGGCGATCACACGATGTGACGTGCGTCGGGTCAGCGCACGTGGGTGCGCGCGTCGGGGCAGGCGGGCCGAGGATACGGCCCGCAGCCCGGCGATCCGGGAGGGGTGACCGGTCGATGGGACACGCGTCGGCGCTGCGGACCTAGCCGGCATCGTCCGCGGTGGGGGTGGGCACGTCCGTCCCGACCTCGACCGCCGCGCCGGTGTCGCTGGTGTCGCTGGTCGGCGC
>JBFKGB010000300.1:0-4782 GCA_041633535.1 Euzebya sp.
CCGCCGCCACCCAAGACCCCCCGCCGGATGGCCCCTCAACCGCTGACGGCCCTACCAGCGCACATCCTGGGAGCGGTTAGGAGGGGCTCCTTCGTCGCCGGCTCGTATCCTCGCGTCAGCCCTTCACACCGGGGGGGCTCCGCCGCCCCCGGACCCCCCAAACGGGCCGACGCTCGTGCCTCGCAAGGGCTCCTTCGTCGCCGGCTCGTATCCTCGCGTCAGCCCTTCTTCTCGAACGCCGGGGGGACGCGGCCGGTGGCCTTGGACCAGCCCTTGGCGGCCCCGCGCTGGGCCAGGACGGTCGCCACGCCGACGCCAACGCCGGTCAGGGCGGTCCACAGCAGGGCGTCCTTGGTCGAGGTGTCGGGGTCGGTCGGGTCGTTTGGCGGCTCGGCGCCGGGCACCAGCTTGGCCCAGACCTGCCCGAGGGCCTTGGTGGTCGCGAGCCCTGCCACCGCAGCGGCGATGCCGGCCACGGCCTTCCATGCGAACGTCTCCATGCGGAACAGTGCCTCCAGGCGGACCTCGGTGTCCAGGGTGTCGATGTCGGCGACCAGCTTGCTGCGTGCGGCCTGCACGGCTGCGAGCTGGGGCGCCAGCTTGTCGTCCAGCGGGTTGTCAGCGCTCATCGGTCGTCACTCGTCGGGGCGGTGGAGGGGGGAGGAGGGGTCGGCAGACCAGCCGACACGGTAGCCGTCGCGGCCGGACGGGCCGGAGCAGCGGACGCACCGGACCCGGGTGCCGGCCGTGACGTGGCCGATGTGTCGTCGGCGGCCTCGGGCCACACCGGCTGGCGGCCGGTCATCTCCTTGGCGCGGGTGACCACCTCCTGGGCGGCCTCCTTCACCTCCACCTTCGCGTCGGCCACACCCTGCTTGGCGTTGCCCTTCAGCTGGTCGACGGCGGCGTTGGTGGCCGACTTGGACTCCGCCACCGTCTCCTTCGTCGTCGTCAGCGACGCGGGGACCTGCAGCTTGCGGTACCCCAGGTACCCCAGCACGCCCATGGCGATGACCAGCAGCAGCAGGACCAGGCCCACCGCCGCCCAGCCCGGCAGGAACAGGGCGAACAGGAAGCCCAGGAAGACCAGGAAGACCTGCACGGCGAGCCAGCCGATGACGGCGACGGCGATGAACAGGCCGGCGCCCATGACCTTGGCCTTGACGCCCTCGGCGATCTCGGCCTTCGCCAGGTCGATCTCGGCCCGGACCAGCGCCTGCATGTCGGAGATCACGGTCTTGGCAGCGACCGCGGCCCCCTGGTTGGGACGCCGGCCGACCAGGCGCGACAGCGGCGGCTCCCGTCGGTCGTCGATGCGCTGGCCCGCGGGTCGCGGGTCGGTGGTGCTCATGTCTGGTGGTCTTCCCTTCGTCGGCCGGAGGCCGGTGTGCTGGCAGCCGCTGCGTGGTCCGGAACGGTAGACGATGCCCGCTGCCCCTTTGTGACAGCAGGTGATCGCTGACCGTGTGTCACCTATTGATTCCACACTGTGTGTGGTCTCAGCGTAAAGGTGATGGCCTCCAATGCCGTTACCCCGAAAGTGCTTGATCGACTACATGCGTTGGGTCATTGTGACTCTGACGGATGTCGGGTTGCTCAGCGGAACTTCGCGTGGCCGATCAAGCTGGAGCCGCCTACGGTGGCGCCAGGGTCTTGATCTCCCGAGTACGCCGGACGACAGCAGGTGACCGCCCGCCGAACGCCGAACTCAGAGACAACGACCCCCTCACTCCCGGCCCCGGCCGGCGACGACAGCGACAAGGAGTGGTGAGCCGCACGTGGCCCAAATCATCGAGGAGATGCCGCTGCACGATCACGTGCAGCTGTACCTGAGGGAGATGGCGCGGACCGCGCTGCTCACGGCGGAGGAAGAGGTCGACCTGGCCAAGCGGTACGAGGCCGGCCTGGAGGCCGAGCGGGTCCTCGGGATCATGGGCGAGGGGAAGACCCCTGCGAAGCGGCGCCGCCAGCTGAACCGCGTGCGCAACGACGGCCGTCGGGCCAAGGAGCGTCTGGTCCAGGCGAACCTTCGTCTGGTCGTCAGCGTCGCCAAGCGCTACCAGGGTCAGGGCCTGCCGCTGCTGGACCTGATCCAGGAGGGCAACCTCGGCCTGCTGCGCGCCGTCGAGAAGTTCGACTACCGCCGCGGGTACAAGTTCTCGACCTACGCCACCTGGTGGATCCGTCAGGCCGTCGGCCGCGGTGTCGCCGACAAGGGCCGCACCATCCGGCTGCCCGTCCACATGATGGAGCGCGTCCGTCGCGCCCTGTCGATGCAGCGTGACCTGGCCGAGTCGCTGGGCCGCGAGCCGCAGATCGAGGAGCTGGCGGAGGAGCTCGGCGAGGACGTCGAGACCGTCGAGGAGCTGCTGACCTACGCCCGCACCCCCACGTCGCTGGAGACCCCGGTCGGCGAGGACGGCGACGCCGAGCTGGGTGACTTCATCGAGGACCGCAACGCCGACGACCCCATGGAGGTCGCCGCGAAGGGCCTGGCCCGCCAGGAGCTGCTGGACGTCGTCGCCGGTCTGCCCGAGCGCGAGCGCATCATCCTGGAGCTGCGCTTCGGCCTGCTCGACGGTGAGGCCCGCACGCTGGACGACGTCGGTCGCTACTTCGGCCTGACCCGCGAGCGCATCCGCCAGCTCGAGGCCCGTGCGCTGTCCAAGCTGCGGCACCCCTCTCGGGGCCGGGCGCTCTCCGACACCGCCGCGTAGCCCCTGAAGCCGGGCACGTCGCCCCGGCCCTCGAGGAGTGCCGCCACCCCTCTCGGGGCCGGGCGCTCTCCGACACCGCCGCCTGAGCCGCGTAACACCCAAACCATTCGACGCCCCCGCCCTGCACGGCGGGGGCGTCGCTGCGTCTCAGCGGGCAGTCCGTCCGGGGCGACGGCGGCTGGCCTCGACCGCGTCGTGCACGGTCGTGGCGGTCAGGGTCAGGGCGTCGTCGAGGTCAAGCTCCGGCATGCGGGGACCGGCCCACCCGCCGGACCGGGCGATGCCCAGGCGGACGTCCCCCAGGCCCAGCCGGCGCTGGAAGGGGCTGGACCGCACCGACATGCGCTGGACGCGGCCGACCGGGACGTGGACGCGACGGCGCACGACCAGACCGGTGCGGGCCACCAGCACCCCGTCGGACCGTCCGCTGCCCAGCGCCGACCACCACGCGACGGCGGTGGGCACGCCGACGCCCGCACCGACCACGCCGGCCACCACCGGCACCCACGGCGACCCGCCCGCCGCGACGGCCAGACCGCCCAGTGCTGCCAGCAGCACACCGACGCCCAGCCCGCGGACGACGTAGCGACGCCGGGAGCGCGCCGGGGGAGGGGTGAGGGTCAACGCCACCGGCTCGGCGCTGCCCAGGAGGTCGGCGACCAGCCGCCGGGCGGTGTCGACGGGCGCGATCGGCAGCAGCAGGCCCGTCGCCTGGTCCTGACCGGCACCCACGCGCCCGGCCAGGTCGGCACGGACCGACGCCAGCCCGACCAGACGGCGCAGCAGGTTCTGCTCGATGCGCAGCGACTGGATGCGGCTGAGGGGGACCGTCTCCAGGCGGGTCTCCAGCAGCCCGCGTGAGATCCGCAGCTCCTCCTCGTCGCGCATGACCGTGAAGTCCCAGTACGACACGACGGTGGCCAGGACCGACAGCGCGAACACGATGACGACGCCGACGACGGCCAGCAGCACCAGCGCCGCCAGGCCGGCACCCAGCGGCACCAGCCCGGCCAGCTGGTCGAACCGGTCGCCCAGCACCTGCTGTGCGGCGGCCAGCAGCGCCGCCACGACGCCGACCCGACCGCCCGTCAGCCCGGCCAGGACCAGGTCACGGGGCGACACCTGCACCAGCTGGCGGGGTGCGGACGGTGGAGGACCGGCGCCGGCGGTCGGGCCGACGGTGGTGCCGCCGCTGCGACGGGCCGCGCGCTCGCCCAGCAGGGCCCGCTGCAGCGCGAAGGCGGTCGGCTCGTCCAGGGCCTCGAGCACCCCTTCGCTGTCGGTGCCACCGATGGCCTCGACCCGCACCTGCACGACGCCGAGCGCCCGGTGCCGCAACGGTCTGATCAGGTCCACCGACTGCACACGGTCGGCCGGGATCACCCGGCGGGAGCGCTGCAGCAGACCCTGCTCGATGACGAGGTTGCCCGCCTCGACCGCCCACGTGAAGCGGGACCAGCGCACCGCGGACACGGCGGCGCCGACGGCCAGCAGTCCGCCGACGACAAGGGCGCCGATCCCGAAGGACCCGCCACCGAACACCAGCAGCGCCAGCAGGCCGAGCCCCTGCTGGGACCCCCACACCACCATGGCGGAGGGGTGGAGCCGCCCACCCAGCGCAGCGCCCGACGGCGGTCCAGCGGGCGCAGGCCCACCGGCCGGCACGGGCCCCTGGCCGGGAGGTGGCGCCGGCGGCTGCGCCGGGGGCCAGGTCGGCCGCTGGGCCGGGGGCCAGGTCGGCGGGTGGGTCGGCGGCTGGGCCGGGGGCCAGGTCGGCGGGTGGGCTGGGAAGCCCGGTGGTGGTCCGGACGCCGGCGGTGGCGGACCGGGGGTCGGGTCAGGGAACGGGGTCGACCACTCGTGACCGGGCGCTGGACCAGACGGTGTGCCAGCGGGGGCGGGCGGTGTGCCAGCGGGACCGGACGGTGTGCCAGCGGGACCGGGCGGTGTGCCAGCGGGACCGGGCGGAGGACCCGGCGGTGGCCCCGCGGGATCGCCCGGCGGGGGGCCGGTCGGCTGGTCAGGTGGAGACGACATCGGGATCCACGTCCGCCAGTCGTTCGCG
>JBFKGB010000301.1:0-4764 GCA_041633535.1 Euzebya sp.
ACCAGACCCCTCGGCCCAACGACGCCCGCGTGGCCCTGCACGTCGTCGTCGACCGCGTCCTGGGACGTGTGCGCTGAGAGGTGTCCCGTAATCCCTGCAAGGCCTGGGCTCGCTGTATGAGCCGCTGCCAGAGGGGATCGAAGCCAAGTCGCGGCCCTCTGGTATGGCCCGAAACCCTCGGCCTGAGTGTGAGCCGCGTCGTCGTGCGCCAAGTGGTCGAAAACGACGGTCCTGGAGTCCGCTGCGCCGTCGTCGTGCGCCAAGTGGTCGAGAACGGCGGTCCGGGAGCCCCGCTGCGCCTCACGGGACATCCCTCAGGCGCGGTCGACCTGGGTGGCCGAGGCCTGGTCGGCCGGGAGGATGACGACCTCGGCCACCTGGACGTGCCGCGGCCGGTCGGCGATCCACACGATCGTGTCGGCGATGTCCTCGGGGGTCAGCGGGTCCAGACCCTCGTAGACCGTCGACGCGCGGTCGACGTCGCCGTGGAACCGGACGACCGAGAACTCCGTCTCGACCATCCCCGGGTCCACCGTCGACACCTTCACGCCCGTGCCCAGCAGGTCCAGCCGCATGCCCTTGGTGATGGCGTCGACGGCGTGCTTGGACGCGCAGTACACCGTGCCGTTGGCGTACACCTCGTGACCGGCGATGGAACCGACGTTGATCACGTGGCCCCGGCCGCGCTGGACCATGCGGGGCAGCAGGCTCCGCGACACCGTCAGCAGGCCCTTGACGTTGGTGTCCAGCATCGCGTCCCAGTCGGCGGGGTCGCCGTCCTGGACCGGGTCGAAGCCGCTGGCCAGGCCGGCGTTGTTGACCAGGACGTCAGGTGCCGGCACGTCGCGCAGGGCAGCGGTCGTGGCCTCCCTGTCCCGCACGTCGAACGTGAGGGTGCGCACCGACCCGGCGATCTCCTCGGCGAGGGCCTCCAGACGGTCGGCGCGACGACCGGTGATGGTGAGGTCCGCGCCTGCCGCCGCGAACGCGCGGGCACAGGCACGGCCGATGCCGCTGGTGGCACCGGTGATCAGGACGTGGTGGTCGACGAGCATCAGGGGCTCCGTTGGGAGATCAGGGGGTGGGGGGACAGGGTGCCGTCATGATCGTCAGCGGGGGTCGCCGATCCGTGCGAGGTCACGTCCGGCCATGACCCAGACACCGCCGGAGGGGTCGATGTCCATCGGGGGCCAGTTCCAGAACTGCCCGTCGAGGTCGGTCGCGAGCTCGGTCACGTCAAGGCTGACGGGATCGATCCGGGCGACCGCGTCGCCGGTCGCCAGCAGGACGGCGCGGCCGTCCCGTCGCAGCTGCCCGCCGACCGTGGCGACGCGGATCGGGGGTGTCACGCGCTGGCCCTGCAGGTCGATGGTGGTGAACCAGCCACGGCTGGTGCTGACCGCCAGGCGGTCGCCGACGACCTGCAGTCCCAGGACGAACCCGCCGTCGGGGATGGCATCGGCCACCGTCCACAGCCGCTGGCCGTCGACCGCGTCGTAGGCGGTGATGCCGGGCGAGGACCCGCTGCCGCCGACGTAGATGGTGGAGGCCGCCGTGTGCAGCCCCGCCACCGACTGCTGGCCCAGGGGGTTCTCGACCACGTCCACCCTGCCCGTCACCGGGTCGATGGTGTGCACGACGCTGCGGGAGGCGTCGTCGGTGGTCGTGCAGACCAGCGCACCGAGCCGTGTGAGGGCGGCCAGCGCGATGGGACGCAGCTGGTCGGTCTCGAGCCGCGTCAGGCGGACCGGGGCGTCGGCCCCGTCGGCCCACGCCCAGACCTCCGCGGTCGGGTAGATCGCCATGTACGTCGTGGTCCCCATCCGGACCATGGCCTTCGGCTCGCCCGGCACGAAGCGCGTGACGGGGTCGCCGCCGTCGACCGGGTGACGGGTGACGCTGAAGCTCCCGCCGACGTCCACGGCGGTGTCGGAGGCGCAGATCGACTGGGCGCGCTGGGGCTGTGGGGACAGCGACATCGCCACCGCCGAGCGTGTGGTCGTGGTCCGGGTGCGGCGTTCGTGCCGCCAGACCGAGCCGTCGGCCGAGGCGCCCACGACCCCGTCCGGGACGGCCATCAGCCGTCGGGTCTCCGACAGCGGCACGGGGACGTCGACCCGGGTCAGCCGTCGGCCGGTCAGGTCGGTGCGGTACAGCGCACCAGAGGGGCGCGCGGTGGCGTACACCACGGAGTCCACGACCGAGACGGTGTCGACCAGCGCCTCGCGTGGCAGCCGCAGGATCACGGCCTTGTCACGGTTGTCGGGATCGAGGACGGCGATGGCGGGGGTCCGACGGGCACGTCCCTCGGTGCCGACGACCACCCGGCCGTCCCCGACCGGTGCGCTGCAGTAGACCGACCCGTCCAGGGTGAGGGCCGCGGGCAGCAGGTCCCTGACCCCCTTGCCCGCGGGGTCGCGGTCCACCAGGAACGCCCGGCCGCCACCACGACCCCCGACCACCAGCCGGCCGTCGACGACCGTGCAGGTGCGGGGACGCTGCGACGAGCTGATCACGCCCAGGTCGCTGGCGCGGCCGGTGGCGGGGGAGTAGGCGAACACCAGCGCCGGCTGGCCGCCGACCCCGTACACCGTCCCGTCAGGGCCGGTCGCGAGGTCCCAGATGTAGTCGCACCCGATGGCCGCCACGACCCCGGCGCGACCACCCACGATCCGGTAGAGGTTGCCCTGCCCGCGGGCGCCGAACAGCCCGACGTAGACGCCGTCGGGGGCCAGCGTGGTCCCCCAGGCCCCGTCGCCTGCCCGGATCACGACCTCGCGGACCAGCGTCCGGGTGTCCAGGTCGATCTCGGCCACCCGGGTGCCCGGCAGGTTCCGTGACACCAGGTGCAGGCGGTCGGCGTCGAGCACCGCCCCCGACGTGGGCCATCCGGGCACGGCCTCACCTGTCAGCAGCACCGTCATGCGGTCGTCCTCCCTGGCATCGTCGGTCGCCGGGTCTCCCAGCGGCACACGGTCTCGAGCTGCGCGGCCAGGCGGATCAGCGCACCCTCGCCGGTGGGGCCGCCCACCAGCTGCACGCCGACCGGCAGCCCGCCGTCGGTCACGTGCACCGGCACCGCGATGGCGGCCTGGCCGGTGACGTTGATGACCGGTGTCAGCCCCAGGTGGCGGGCCATCTCGTCGGTCAGCACCTCCAGCGGCTCGCCGGCAAGCGCACCGACCGTCATCGGCGGCGCCATCAGGACCGGGGCCAGCACGGCGTCGACGGTGGCACAGGTCGCCGCGACCGCACGGCTGACCATCTGCAGGCCGGTGAACGCCTGCAGCAGCGCGGCGGCGCTCATGGCGTGGCCACGGTCGGCGAACGCCTGGTTGTGGGGCTCCAGCTGTGCACGCGGCAGGGGTGTGGCGGCCACGGCGGCCGACCACACCGACAGGAACTGGTCGATGACGCCGGGCGGCAGACGCAGCGGCAGCGGCTCGACGGTGTGCCCCAGCCGTTCGAGCTCGGCGACCGCGACGGCCAGCGCCGCCTGCACGTCGTCGTCGGGCGTCGCCCACGGCGTCTCCTGCACCAGGCCGATGCGCAGGGTCCCGGGGTCACGGCCGACCTCATCGGCGAACGGGCGCTCGGGGGGTGGCAGGACGCTGGGGTCACCGTGGACGGGGCCGTGCATCACGTCCAGCAGCGCCGCGGCGTCGACCACCCGGCGGCCCAGCGGTCCCTGCGTGGCGTACCCCATGACCTGGTCGCCGAACAGCGGCGCCTGGCTGACCCGCCCTCGCGCCGGCTTGATCCCGACCAGCCCGCAGCACGACGCGGGGATGCGGATCGAGCCCCCGCCGTCCGAGCCGTGGGCGGCCGGCACGTAGCCCGCGGCGACGGCCGCAGCGGCGCCCCCACTGGAGCCCCCGGCGGTGTGCGCGGGACTCCACGGGTTGCGGGTCGGACCGTGCAGGACCGAGTCGGTCCACGGCAGGCTGCCTATCTCGGGCACGTTGGTCTTGCCGACCACGACGAACCCGGCGGCGCGTATCCGTCGGACGGTCTCGTCGTCGAAGGGCGGCACGAAGGTGGCCATCGACCGGGCGCCGAACGTCGTGGGCATCCCCGTCACGTTGTTGAGGTCCTTGATCAGCATCGGGACGCCGGCGTAGGGGGGCAGCCCCTCCGGGTCGTGCACCACCAGGTCGTCGACGCCGTCCGCGCGGGACAGCGCCCCCTCGGCATCGACGTGGACGACGGCGTTCAGGGCGCCGTCGTGGGCGGCGATCGCGTCCAGGGTCATCTGGGTCAGCTCCCGGGCCGACACCTCCCGGGACCGCACCGCGGCGGCGAGGTCCGGGACGCTGTGGGACTCCAGCAGGCTCATCGTTGCGCAGCCTAGGGCCTGCGACGGTCGCCCCGGACGACCTCCGGCGCCGCTAGCCTGCGCGCCATGTCGGACCTGCAGGTGTTCACCAGCCCGAAGAACAAGACCGCGAAGAAGGCCGAGCGCTTCTTCAAGGAGCGCGGCGTGCGGTTCCACGCCGTCGACATCCGCCAGAAGCCGCCGTCACCGGGTGAGCTGCGCAAGTGGGTGCAGCGGTTCGGGGTCGAGGCCGTCCTGGACAAGACCTCGAAGACCTACGTGGAGTCGGGGCTGCAGTACTTCTCCGCCGGTCCCGACGACTGGGTCGAGCGCATGTGCCGGCACCCCGACGTGATCAGCCTGCCGCTGGTCCGCTGCGGCAAGGACCTGTCCGTCGGCGACGACCCCGAGGCGTGGGCCCGGTTCGTCGCCGCGGTGAAGGGCTGAGC
>JBFKGB010000302.1:0-4763 GCA_041633535.1 Euzebya sp.
CTGGCCAGGTGGTAGGCACAGGAGGCCCCGATGATGCCGGCCCCGATGACGGCGACGCGCGTCATCGGCCGGTGAAGGTCGGTCGCTGCTTGGCGACGAAGGCCGCGATGCCGCCGCGGGCGTCCTCGGTCAGGGCGATGTCGGCGATGGACTGCGACTCCTCGGCCATCTGGGCCTCCAGCGGCTGCTGGTAGGCCGCCCGGAGCAACCGCTTGGTCCCCGCGTAGGCCTGTGTCGGCCCGGCGGCAAGGCGTTGTGCGGCCTCGAGGGCGTGCTCGGCCAGGGCCTCGTCGGGGACCACACCGGTGATCAGCCCCCAGTCCTTGGCCTCCCATGCCGTCAGCTTCCGGTTGGTCAGGATCAGCTCCTGTGCGCGGCGCAGACCCACCAGGCGGGGCAGGTACCAGCTGGAGGACAGGTCGGGGGTCAGACCGGCAGCGGTGTAGGCCATCGTGAACGAGGCCGACTCGGCGGCGAAGACCAGGTCGCCGCCCATCACCAGGCTCATGCCCCCACCGGCGGCGGTGCCCTGCACGGCGATGACGACCGGCGCCGGGCCGCGGCTGAGCCGCTCGGCCGCGGCGTGGGCCAGCCCCGTCAGGGTGCGCAGGGCGGCGGCCATCGCCTGCGGGGACTCATCCGCAGCCGCGGCGAAGTACTTCAGGTCCCCACCCACGTGGAAGCTGGGGCCCTCTGCGTCGATCAGGACGGCCCGCACGCTGCGGTCCGAGGCGATCCGGGCCGTCACCGCCTCGAGGTCCCTGCCCTGGTCCAGGTCGAGGGCGTTGTGCCGCTCGGGCCGGGCCAGGGTGACCCGGGCCAGCCCGTCGGTCAGGTCGTAGCGCATCGTCTGTAGGTCCATGGTTCGACAAGCAAACCAGATCGGGCCACATCGCGTCGGCAGCGGCGGCGTGCAAGGATGCGGCAGGAGGTCACATGCCGCTCAGGGACTCTGCCGCAGGAGCCGACGCCTACCGGGTGATCTTCCGGCACGCGCCGGACGCCGTCGTGGTCGTGGGCGCGGACGGCCGCATCGTGGACAGCAACGACCGGGCGTCACAGCTGTTCGGCTGGACCGTGCAGGAGCTGCGGGGCATGACCGTCGAGGACCTGATGCCGGTGGATGCGGCACATGTCCACGGCGCCCACCGACGGCGGTACGTGGCCGAGCCGTCCCCGCGTCTGATGGGGGAGGTGGGCAGCGGGGACCTGCGGGCCAGACGCCGCGACGGCACCACCTTCGTCGTCGACATCAGCCTGAGCCCCATCGACGTCGGCGCGTCGCAGCTGGTCGCAGCCGCCATCCGTGACGTCACCGCCGACCGCATGGCCGCGGCCGCGCTGGAGGCGAGCGAGGCCCGGTTCCGGGCGCTGTTCGAGTCCAGCCCGCAGGGGATGGCCGTGGTCGACCACAGGGACCGGTTCGTGGAGGTCAACCCTGCGCTCTGCGCGCTGGTCGAGCAGCGGGCAGAACAGCTGCTGGGGACCGTCCTGGCAGACCTGGTGGCGGTGCCCCCGCCGGCCGACCCGCTACCGGCCGCCGGCGAACCGGTGACCAGCGACGCGGCGATCACGACCGGGTCGGGGCGACAGCGCTGGGTCGAGGTCCACCGCGCAGCCCTCCCCGGCGACACGGCCCAGGCGGACATGCGGCAGTCCATCGTGATGTTCTCCGACGTGACGGACCGGCGCGCCCGGACGGCGCTGCTGGCACACCGTGCCGGGCACGACGTCCTGACGGACCTGGTCAACCGTGCCGGGTTGATGGACCACCTGGGGCGCATGGTCGCCCGGTCACACCGCGACGGGCTCCTCGTCGGGCTGGTCTTCGCCGACCTGGACCGCTTCAAGGAGGTCAACGACACCCATGGGCACGTCGTGGGTGACAGGGTGCTGGCTGCAGCAGCGCGCCGGATACAGGCCGCGTCGCGGGCTGCCGACGTCGTCGCACGGATCGGGGGTGATGAGTTCGTCGCGGTGCTGCAGACCGACACGGGCGACATCACGGAGGCCCGGGACGAGGTGCTGCTGGCCGCACAACGGCTGCTCGAGGCGTGTGACGGGCTGCCCGCGGAGATGCCGGAGGCCGATGGCGTGTCCGTCAGCATCGGTGTGACCATCGTCGGGGCGGACGACGAGACGGACCCCGACGCGCTGCTGCGACGCGCCGATGCGGCGCTGTACCGCGCGAAGGCGGCCGGCCGCGGGCGTGTCGTCGCCGACTGGGACGGCTGAGGGCGGGTCAGGGGCCGGCGACGCCGTCGGCGGTCGGGACGGGGACGACGTGGTCCGTCGGTGGGCGACGCTGCGCCAGGTAGACGCCGGCGATCAGGATGGCGGCACCGACGAAGACGCTGGGACCGAACCGCTCGCCGCGCACCAGCGCTCCCGAGACCAGGCCGACGATCGGGACCAGGTAGGTGACCATCGAGGCGTTGGTCGCGCCGACGCGGCCGATCAGCGTGAAGTAGATGATGAAGGCGATGCCCGTGCCCAGCAGACCCAGCAGGAACAGCGCGACCGCGGGCCCCGGTGACAGGTCGACCAGCAGGGGCGGGGGACCCTCGACGACCAGCGACAGCGCCGTCATGACGATCGCGCCGATCCCCAGCTGCACGGCGACGGCCGGCAGCGTCGCGACCTTGCCCGAGATCTCCTTGCGGGTGACGACGCTGCCCAGCCCGTAGGCGAACGGCGCGATCGCTGCGACGGCCAGGGCCAGCACGGGTCCGCCGGCCGACACCTCACCGCCGATGACGACCAGGGACCCGACGACCGCGACCGTGAGCCCGACCACACGGGCCGTGTGCAGGCGCTCGATGCCGGTGAGGATGGCCAGCACCAGTGTCGCGACGGGCGTCGTCGCGTTCAGGACCGCCACCAGCCCCGAGTCCAGGGACTGCTGTGCCCACGCCTGCCCGAACCAGCCGGCCGCCGTCCCCGCGATGCCGATCACCGCCAGCGCGCCGACGATCCGCCGGTCGGTGGGCAGGCGCAGCCGTCGTGCCACCACCAGCCCCACCAGCAGCGCGCCGCCGATCGTCAGCCGTCCGGCCACCACCCAGCCGGGCGGGATCTCGGCCACCGCGGTCTTGATGAAGAGGAAGGAGTTGCCCCACAGCAGCGCGAGCAGCACCAGCAGCCCGGCGTCGCGAGGGCTGAAGGAGGAGGTCTGCTGTCGGTGCATGGGCTCCCACTCTGCCCGTGGTGCCGGTGTCCACTCCCGAGCCACCCCTGGCATCCTTGGGTCACCGACCCACTCGAGCGCCTGCGGAGGGCCCCGCCATGCAACGCACCCTGTTCACCGACGAGCACCAGATGTTCCGTGACACCGTGAAGGGGTTCGTCGCCGACAGCGTGGTGCCGTTCCACGACAAGTGGGACGACGAGGGCATCGTCCCCCGAGACCTGTTCACCGGTGCCGGGGCGCTGGGGATGCTGGCGCTGCAGGCGCCGGAGTCCTTCGGTGGCGGGGGCATCGAGGACTTCCGCTTCAACCAGGTGCTGCTGGAGGAGTTCCACTACGCCGGCGTCGCGCCCGCGGGGCTCAGCCTCTCCCTCCACAACGACATCGTCCTGCCGTACTTCACCGAGCAGGCCGACGCCGAGCAGCAGGCCCGCTGGCTGCCGGGCATCTGCACCGGCGAGACCATCACCGCGGTGGCGATGACCGAGCCGGGGACGGGCTCTGACCTGGCCAGCATGAGCACCACGGCGATCCGTGACGGCGACCACTACGTGGTCAACGGCGCCAAGACCTTCATCTCCAACGGCATCAACGCCGACCTGGTGGTCACGGCCGTCAAGACCGACCCGTCCCAGCGGCACACCGGCATGTCCCTGGTCGTCATCGAGCGCGGGATGGAGGGCTTCGAGCGCGGCCGCAACCTGGACAAGATCGGCATGCACGCCCAGGACACCGCCGAGCTGGTCTTCAACGACGTCCGCGTCCCCGTCGCCAACCTGATCGGTGAGGAGGGGCAGGGCTTCTCGATCCTGACCGCCAACCTGGCCCAGGAGCGGCTGGCGATCGCCATCTCGGGCGTCGCGGCGGCGCGCGCGGCGGTCGACTGGACGATCGACTACGTCAAGGAGCGTGCCGCGTTCGGCAAGCCCGTCGCGTCCTTCCAGAACACCAAGTTCGTGCTCGCCGAGTGCGACACCGAGGTGACGATGGCGGAGTCCTTCACCGACCAGTGCGTCCTGGCCCTGAACGACGGGACCCTGTCGGCGGCCGACGCCAGCCGCGCCAAGTGGTGGTGCACCGAGATGCAGAAGCGCGTGATCGACCGCTGCCTGCAGCTCTTCGGCGGCTACGGCTTCATGCGCGAGTACCCCATCGCCCGGGCCTACGCCGACGCCCGGATCACCACGATCTACGGCGGGACCACCGAGATCATGAAGACGATCATCGCCAAGGACCTGGGGCTGTAGGGGCCGGAGCTGGGTGAAAGGGGCCGAACGGCCCCTTCACACGGCCACGGACGGACCCTACGGTCGTCGCAGAGGGGACGACGACCTGAGGGGGTCCTGTCATGCACCGATCCGTGATCGCGCTGTCCTGCGTCGTGGTGATGACGTTGGCGCTGATGCCCACCGCGGCCACCGCCCAGGACGGCCCGCCGGGATCCTTCGTGCTGGGCCTGGGGACGGACACCGGCGGCGGCGTCCTGGTGGCCGACGCCGCGCAGGGGGTCACGCTGCCGGACGGCACGCTGCTGGTCGGGCTGGCCAACGTCAGCGACGTGGCCACCAGCGACCAG
>JBFKGB010000303.1:0-4757 GCA_041633535.1 Euzebya sp.
AGCCCAGCACCAGCTGTGCGACGCCGCGCACGACGGCCTCGTCGCGGAGGGTGGCGTAGGCGGGCAGCGCCGCCACCCCGGCCAGGGCGGCCAGCAGCCCGACGATGCGGCTGATCCTCTCCTGTCCGGCGAGCAGCAGCACCTGCCACAGCGCCAGCAGGCCGGTGAGGGCGATGAGGGTGGTGGAGACGATGCCTGCATCGGTGCCGGTGAGGGCCAGCGCCCCGGCGGCACACAGCGCCAGGAAGACGCCGGTGAGCACGAAGAAGCCACGACGGACCTCTCCCCACACACCACCGGCCCACATGACGACGGCACCGCCGACGGCGGTCTCGAGCAGGATCACGGTCATCACACCGGCGGGGCCGGACATGGCAGGGTCACCGTCCTAGAGGGTCTGGGCCTGGGCGCCGTGACCGTCCGGACCCCTGTGCGCCTGCGGCGCCTGGGTCCGGAGCGGACGGCGGCCCCCCATAATGCCGTGGACCGCAGGCCGTGCCCCAGCCCGACCTGACCCCATCGAGCACCGAGGACCCCGATGACCGACCCAGAGGCCATCCCCGACGGGCTGGCGGGCTCCGTCAGCCTGACCGTGACCGCCGACGACACCGCGGTGGCGCTGCGGTCCGGCGACGTCCCCGTCCTGGCCACCCCGCGCGTCGTGGCGCTGGCCGAGGAGGCCGCCTGCGCGGCCCTGGAGGGTCACCTGGCGCCCGGGACGACGTCGGTGGGCGTCCGCATCGAGCTGGACCACCTGCGCCCCACCGCGGTCGGGCGGACGGTCATCGCCGCGGCAGTGCTGACCGCCGTCGACGGCCGCAAGCTGGACTTCTCGCTGTCGGTCCAGGAGGACGGGGTCGAGGTGGCCCGCGGGGTGCACCGTCGGGTGACCGCACCCCGCGAGGCCTTCAACCTGTGAGCCGCTACAGCCCGCCCAGGTAGGTCAGCAGGGTGCGCACACCGAAGCCGGTGCCGCCGGCCGTGCGGTAGTTGTCGTCGGCGGCATCCATGAAGCTGGGGCCGGCGATGTCCAGGTGCGCCCACGGACGCCCGGCGGTGAAGTGGCGCAGGAACAGCGCAGCCGTGATCGTGCCGGCGTGCCCCGGCTTGCCGATGTTCTGCAGGTCCGCGACCGGGGACTTCAGGGTCTCGGTGTAGCGCTCGACCAGCGGGAGGGGCCAGATCTCCTCCCCCGACGCGTCGGCGGCGTCGCGGAGGGCCTGCACCAGGCCCTCGTCGCTGCCCAGCACGGCGGCGACGTCATCGCCCAGGGCGACGACCTGCGCACCGGTCAGGGTGGCGATGTCGATCATGGCGTCGGGCTCGGACTCGGCGCCGTAGGCCAGCGCGTCGGCCATGACCAGGCGCCCCTCGGCGTCGGTGTTCAGCACCTCGACGGTGGTGCCGCCACGGTGCACCAGCACGTCGCTGGGCCGGGTCGCGGTGCCCGACGGCATGTTCTCCGCCAGGGCGCACAGTCCGGTCACCTTCGCGGTGACGCCCGACCTCTTCAGGGCCGACATCACGGCCGCGACCGCAGCGGCGCCGGCCATGTCGGACTTCATCGTCAGCATCGACTTCCACGGCTTCAGCGAGATGCCGCCGGTGTCGAACGTGATGCCCTTGCCGACCAGGACGACGTGGGTGCTCCAGCCCTCCGGCTCGTAGGTCAGCTCGACCAGCCGGGGCGGCTCGGAGGAGCCACGGCCGACGCCGAGGATGCCGCCGAAGCCGCCCTCCTCCAGCGCCGTCTCGTCGTGGATCCGCACCGCGACGTCGGTGCCCTCGACCAGCCCGGCGATGTGGTCGGCGAGCGCCGGCGGGCGCTTGTCGGCCGGCGGGGTGTTGACCATGTCGCGTGCCGCGGCGACGGCGTCGACGACGACCTGGGCGCGGGCGACCGCGGCGTCGGCACCCTCGACCTGCGAGGCGACGGACAGGGCGGTGACGGTCGGCACCTCGTGGGGCTTCTTGCGGTAGGTCGTGAACGTGTAGGCGCCCAGCGCGGCGCCCTCGGCGACGGCCTGGACCCGCGCGGCGTCGCCGTCGGCGGCGACAGCGACCGAGGCGTTCTTCGGGGCGTTGCGGACCGCGGTCGCGGCGGCGCGGCGGTAGGCCTCGGCGTCGGGGGCCTCACCGGCACCGACGACGATCAGCAGACGGCCGCCGACAGGGATGCGCGCGACCTCGCCGACCGCACCGGTGACGTCGACCGCGGCGATGGCGGCGGCCAGGTCCATGCCGAGCTCGTCACCGAGCGGTCCGAGGACGGCGCTGCGCGCCTCATCCCCGGCGGGGACCAGGACGGCGATGGCGTCGGCGTCGCTGCTGGTCAGTGGCTGTGCTGCGTGCTGGATGGAGATGCTCACCCCGCGCAGGCTAGCGCCGGTTGCACGCCGACGTGGGGCCGACAGGTCGGGCGTAGACTGCGCAGCGACATGAGCGACCCGGACATGACCGAGACGACCAGCCCCGACACGCCCCTGGGTGATGACGCCGTCGCCCAGCCCGTGGCCGTCGACCTGCGCGACTACGTGGAGTTCGACCTGGACCTGCCGGCGGGACGCCGGGTCGTCGAGAGCGACGTGCTGGCTCTGGACCTGATCTGCCTGGAGCCCCAGCAGACCCTGGACGCCCGCACCTTCGACACGGCCGACGCCGTGTACACCGTGCTGGCCGGCACCGCCTGGGTCGTCACCGACGACGCGGAGGTCACGCTGCAGCCGCTGCAGGCCATCATGATCCCCTCCGGCACGCCCCACGGGCTGCGTAACCACTCGGCGGACCCGTTGATCCTTCAGGTCGTGACCAGTCCGCCCGATGACGTCCCTGTGGTGCCCGGGGGTCCGACACCACAGGCGGTTGCCGAACGCGCCGAGGCAGCTGCCCGACCGACGCTGGTCGACCGACTGCGGCGCACCCTGGGAAGTGCATGATGCGAACCGCCACCACCGGCACCGTCGTGACGATGCGGCTGACCGTCGCCCCGCAGGACCATGCCGCCTTCGACGACGAGGTCGTGCACGAGCTGTACGGCACCGCCTCGATCGTCCGCCACGCCGAGCAGGTGTCCCGCTGGATCCTGAAGCGGCACCTCGAGGAGGGTGAGGAGGGGATCGGCGCCACCGTCAGCGTCGAGCACCACGAGCCCGTCCCCGTGGGGGCGCAGGTCGAGCTGGCCGCGACCGTGGTCGAGGCGACGGCCTCGCGCCTGGTCACCGAGATCGTCGTGCTGCACGAGGGGGCCAAGGCGGCGACGGCCAGCGTCACGCAGGTCGTGGTCGACGCCGACCGGTTCGCCGACGCCTGAGCCCGAGGGCCCAGCAGGACGTCTCAGCCCAGGCGGGAGATCTCGTCGGGCCGTGGGACGACGTCGAAGGTCCCTGACAGGGTCCCGCCGCCCGGCAGCCTGAGGTCGATGTCGGCCCGGTAGCGCGCCAGCGGCACCACGACCTCGACTGCGACACGGCCCGACACGGCGCGCATCCGGTCGGTCCCGACGCCCATCTGCACGTCGACGATCGCCGCCTCGGTCACCTCGTCACAGTCCAGGCGTGCCATGCACGGCACGTCGGCGATCGACACCTCGGTGCCCTCGACCAGGACGTCGGGGTTCTCGAAGATCAGGATGAACGGCTCGCCGTTGATGTCGCGGGTGACGATGCACAGGTCCCGGTCGGAGCCCTCGTTGACGTCGCAGTCGCCGAAGTTGATGACCGGCAGCCCGTCGTTGACCACGACCTGACGGTTGGCGACCTGCCCGGACAGCTGCAGACCGCTGCGTCCGTCGCGGGGGTCCGGCAGGACGTCGCCCGGCGTCTCCCCGCAGGCGGCGAGGAGCAGGGCGAGGATCAGCAGCAGGGGGGCGAGACGGGTCATCGTGGCCCACTTGTACCCGTCCGGGCACCGCGAGGGCACATGCGACCGTGCGTGGGCACCTCATGTGACGGTCCTGACCGCGGGGTCGACTACCCTGTAACACGACCGCGACGACGACAGGCCCGGAGGTGGACGTGAAGGCCAGGTCCGCGCTGTTCACGCTGTTCGGCGACGTCATCCGGCCCGCGGGCGGCGAGGCATGGCTGTCGGTCATCACCGGCTGCATGGCGACGCTGGGGTTCAGCGGGCCGGCGGTGCGCACGGCGCTGCACCGGATGGGCAGCGAGGGGTGGGTCGAGCCCCGCAGGGAGGGACGCTACGCCGCCTACCGGCTGACCGAGCGCGGCGTGGCCCGGCTGGACCAGGCGGCCGCGCGGATCTACCGGCTGCGCTCGCTGGAGTGGGACGGCCGCTGGCGGCTGCTGCTGGCACCAGGCCTGACCGACGCCGACCGCGTCGCCGAGCTGGAGTGGATGGGCTACGGCCGGCTGCAGCCGGGCGTCTGGGTCCATCCCCACCCGCACCCGGCGGCGGCGCTGGCGCTGGCGGGCCCCGACGCCACGGCCGTGGACGGCGGTGCCGTGTCCGACGACGCCGAGCTGGCCGCGCGGGCCTGGGCGCTGGAGGACCTGCGCGCCGAGCACCTGCGCTTCCTCGCGGACTGGGCCGACGCCGCCGTGCCGCAGGACCCGGCCGCCATGCTGGGGATGCGTCTGCGGCTGGTGCACCGGTGGCGCGCCTTCCTGTTCCTGGACCCCGGCCTGCCCGCCGAGGTGCTGCCCGACCCGTGGCCGGGGGTCAGGGCCGCCGAGCGGTTCGCCGACGTCCACGAGCAGCTGCGGGAGGGGTCCTGGACGTATTACCGGCAGCTGCAGGCG
>JBFKGB010000304.1:0-4736 GCA_041633535.1 Euzebya sp.
GCCAAACGACTCAGGCTCCGATCCCATCCAGCCCAAACAGCCAGACCAGGACCACGCACTCCCAGGCAAGAACCCGATCGTGCGGCGGAGAAACAAGGTACGCCCACCACCCCACCCCCGCAACCCCCACACCAACATTTCCTCCTGTGAGGGTGGTTCAGAGGAGGCGGTCAGGGGTCGCGCCGTGTGCGCATCCCCAGTCTCCATGCGCGTCCGAGCCCCGTCAAGGAACTCCTCGACCGGCCGATAACTTTCCTGCGCCGCTGCGGTCGGGGCGATGCGTCAGGGGCGGCCCCGACGGCGCGCGCCAGGTCGCCCACTCGGGCGGCGTGTGCTGTGCCCTGCCCATCAGGCCATGTCAGCGTCCGCCCCTCGGTCCGTCCAGCCCGGGCGCCCCGGTCCGTGCCGGCCTCGGGCACCTCACCCAGCGACGACACCGGTCACCCCACGGGCGGTCCGGCGGTGAACTCGACGGACTCGATGGTCCAGCGGCGGCCAGCGGCGGGGTCCTCGTTGGGGTCGATCCGGACGCTGCTGACAGGCCCGGACTGCCAGGGCGCGGTGCCGGGCTCACGCGACAGCGGATCGGTCATGTCGACGGTGTAGCGGGTCTGGCCGGGGTAGATGACGATGTCGTTCGAGTCCTGCAGGTCCCCTGATCCCTGTCGGGTCCAGATGATGCGGGCCAGCGTGCCGCCGCCGGGCCCGAACCCCAGGTCGAAGGGTCCGTCGACGCTCATGGTCAGCGTGACATGGGTGAACGTCGTGGTGTCGATGGGGACGGGCAGATCCAGCTGGACGAAGGGGTCGCCGGTGCCGTTGGCGTTGACCGCGGTCAGGCCGGGCCCGTCGACTCGGGTGGCGTTGCCGAGTGCGGTGGCGTCGTCGGTCCCGGCGGCCAGGGTGCCGGCAGCGAAGTCGAAGGCGTTGCCGCGGACGTCCCTGCCGTACTCCACCGGTGCTGGTCCGGTCAGCGCTGTCGGGCCGCCGGGGCGGATGGTGATCGGCCCTGTGGTGCTGCCGGCACGGTCGGGCCCATCGGTCGTGGTGTGCAGCCAGTAGGTGCCGGGGGGCAGCACGGTCGGGTCCATCTGGTTGTCGCCCAGCATCCCCCAGGAGGCCGCGGTCGGTTCGGTGTTGTCGGTCGGGTCGGCGTTGGTGTCCCACACGACGGTGACGCCGGGCGCCACGGTGACGTCCGCCGGTGCCGGCCGTGTGCCGTCGCTGAGCCGCAGGTCATCGATGCGCATGCCGTCGGGCCCGCCGACGTACAGGGTGTGGATCGGGTTGTCGGTCCAGGAGGGCGTGGTCGACAGGTCCACGTGCACGGTCTGCCAGCCCGCGGCGAGCGGGCGGTCCACCGTGCCCCGGCTGATGATCTGGGCCGCCTCGATGCAGTTGGACGACGCGGTGTCTGGGCACGAGCGCCATTCCAGCCCCAGGGTGCCGCCGGCGGGTGTGTGGATCCGGGCGATGAGGTGGGTGTGGCGTCGGGAGTCCACCGGGACGGCCAGTCCGTCGGGGGCGACGCGTGCGGCCCCGCCGTAGCCGGCCCACAGGACCGGGACCGACCCGGCCTGCGGATAGGTCAGCGTGGAGGCGTCGGTGTCGACGAACGCGCCGCGGCTGGCCTGCCGGTCGGCGTCGGGGCGGGTGTCGACGGTGTCGTCGAAGTCCCAGCGGCCGCCGGCCTGGGGTGCGGTGTACTCGTCTGGGGCCTGCAGCACGTCGGCGTCGATGCGCAGCGCCGGCCAGGTCACGGTCAGGGTCTGGCCGACCGTGGTGGTGGTGGCGTCGACCCGGACCGTGGCGGTGCAGTCCGCTGCGACGTCACCGCGCCGGCGGCCGTCGGCGAGGCAGCCGTCGGGGGCGGTCACGGTCGCCTCGGCGTCGGCGGTCACGGTGACGGCCTCGCCGACGGCCAGGGGCGTCCCGGGTGCCGGGTCGACCGCCACCGGCGTCGCGTCGGGCAGGCCGGCGTCGGTGCGGGCGCGGGCGCACGCCTCGGACGGCGCGGCACACCGCAGGGTGTCGGGTGCCAGGTCGGCCAACGCGGCAGCGGTCGCGACCGGGACGGTGGCTCCGTCGGTCAGCAGGATCGCGGTGTCCTCGGTCACGGCCAGACGTGCGGCGGCGAACCCGGTGGACCAGGCGTCCGGGTCGGTGCCATCCAACAGCAGGACGGTTGCGGCCTGCCCGCCGGTGGCGGCCATGGCGACCGCGGCCGCGGTGGTGAACCGCTCGGGACCGGCGATGCGCCGCAGCGGTCTGCCGTCGGCAAGGTCCATGGCTGCTGCATCGCTGACCGCCGCGGTCCCGCCGATGACGACCAGGTCGTCGGGGTCCAGCGCCGCCAGGGCCTCCCGGGTCGCCGCCGACGCCGTCCGGTCCACCAGCAGGATCGGCCAGCCGGTCACGGCCGACCATGCACCGGCGCCGATGGCGTCGATGAACCCTGCCGACGGGTTGTCCTGCGGTCCTCGGGCGCGGGCGATCAGGACGGTGCTGGGCCTGTCGGCCGTGCCCAGAGCGATGCGGGCGGCTGTCTCGGTGCGTTCCGCACCGCTGATGCGCCGGACCTCTGCACCGGAGGGCAGCTGGTCGCGGACGGCGTCGGGCACCGCAGCTATGCCGCCGAGGATCGTGATGTCATCGACCGCCGCTTCTGAGAGCAGCGCGATGGCCGAAGCGGGCAGCGCCCCGTCGTCGGTTCCCAGCAGCATCGCGTCGGACTGCAGGATCCCTGACGTCATCGCATCGGGGAACATGTCGCTGGTCGCGATGACCGCAGCGGTGCCCGGAGCCAGCGCCGCCATCGCCCGCATCCGCTCGGCCCGGTCCGCATCCGTGACGATCGGACTGACGTCATCAGCCACCTGCTGCACGTAGGTGTTCGACGGGGGTCCCGTCTGGGCGCGGGTGGTCCCGGTCGGCAGGATCACCGCTGCCAGGGTGAGCGCCACGACGACGACGTGGAGCGGAGCGACGCGGCTCGCCCGCCCGGAACTGCGTGTGCGGTGTGGGGTGGACAACGCGGCGGGTTCACTTTCGACGGAGGTCTACGACGACGCATCATCGCCATGGGCGCCACAGCTCAGCAACAGATCCCGCACCGCAGCCGCCCTGACGAAGCCGGCCGTGTGCTGGCCGGGCCCGGTGCACACGTGGACGGCCGGGGGCGTTGCAGACATGCGGACACACATCGGGCCCGCCTGGATACAGGCGGGCCCGACGCGGACAGCCGATCAGCTACCGAGGGCGTCCAGCCGGTCCTGGACGTCGAGGAACTCGTCGTCGACGGTCTGCACCGCCTCGAAGTACTCGCGGGCCAGCGAGGCGTCGCCCATGCGCTCGGCGAAGTCGCCCGCCGCGTACCACACGCGGCCGTGGATCTCGGTCACGCCATCAGGGAGCGGTGCGCGCTCGAGGACCCGGATGGCCCCGGCCAGATCCCCCTCGTCGGCCCTCACGCCGGCGTGGACGATGATGCCCTCGAGGAGCCGATCGATGTCCAGGTGCTTGCGCTGGTGCGCCTCTGTCATCTCGTCGACGAGCTCGAGCACCTTCTCGGTGTGGCCGAGGGCCCGGGCGGAGTCGGCCAGCAGGTGGTTCTGGTCCGCCCGCCCGGACATGCGCCGGTACGCCTGCAGCTCGCGCTGGGCGTCCTCGAACTGGCCGGCGAGGTAGTGGGCGACACCGAGGCCCTCACGGATCGGCACGCTGCGGGGCGCGCGGCTGCGGGCCCAGGTCAGCAGCTCGATGCCGCGGTCGAGGTCGCCCTGGTCCAGCGCCTCGCCCGCCACGGCCACCGCAGTGGCGACGTCCTCGACCTCCGCCGGTCGAGCCGTGCGCTTGATGTCCCGCATGACACCGCCGGGCAGCACCGGACGTTCGCGCGGCAGGTCAGGCTTCGCCACCTCATCCTTCGAGGCCTTCTTGGGCCCACGGAGGGGCGGCTGCCCGCCCCGCAGACTGCGCTTCACCGGCTTGTCGGGGGTGTCGCGTCGGTCGTCACGACCGCGCGGTCCAGCGGGGCGACCGGTGCCGCGGCCGCGATCGTCCCGCCCTCGGTCGTCGCGACCCCGCACGCGCGCACCCCCGGCGCCACGGTCATCGCGACCACGGGCCCCGCCACGGTCATCGCGACCACGGGCCCCGCCACGGTCATCGCGACCACGGGCCCCGCCACGGTCATCACGGCCACGGACGCCAGGTCGCTCGTCCGGTCGTTGCCCCCGGACGTCACCGCTGGAGCCCCCCATCGGCGAGCCTGCGTCCGGCCGCGCTGGGGTCACACGTCGGTCGCCGCCGGGGCGACCGATGACACCGTCGGACCGGCTGTCGCGAGGACGCTCCGGTATGGCCTTCTCCTCACGCTCGAGGGCCGCCTTCGCCGCCGCGGCCTCCCGCGCCGCCTGCTCGGCCGCGCGCTCGGACAGCTTCTCGGCGCCATCGATCTTGCGAGCGCGATCGCCAGAGGAACCGGGGTCGCCCTCGGGGCTGGCTGGCTGCTGGTCTTGACTCATGGGTCTCTCCCGACCATCTGGCACGCGGAGCACTCCTCCGGCTGATGGTCAACGACACGATATTGGATGAAAAGCACAACAGCCGATCTACTGGGTAGATCGGCTGATTGTGGTGGTCCGCGACGTCCTACTCTCCCACGCAGTTTCCCGCGCAGTACCATCGGCGCTGGAGGGCTTAACTTCCGGGTTCGGAATGTGACCGGGTGTACC
>JBFKGB010000305.1:0-4726 GCA_041633535.1 Euzebya sp.
CCGTCGCCCCGCGGGGCGCCGCTGCCGTGGCCGTCCGTGGTGGTGCCCTCGAGCTCGTCCGGGGTGCTGCCCTCGACGTCGTCGCCGGTGGTGTCGTCGATGGTGGCGTCGTCCGTGGTGGCGTCGCCGGTGACCCCGTTGCGCGCACGCAGCGCTGCCAGGTCGCCACGCAGGCGGTCCAGGCGGTCGGCGTTCACGTCGTTCGGCATCAGTGGGGATGGTCGCCCGGACCATTGGCTGGCGGGCCACCCTGCCCTATAGTGCCACCCGTTGGCCATGGCAGTCATGGCACCACCACGGGCGCAGGCCCGGCTAAGGGGATCACGTGCAGACCGCCCCCTCGATGCGGATCGACGGCGACGTCGACGACGCGACGCTCATCAGGGCCTACCGCGACGGCGACACCGCCGCCTTCGACGTGCTCTTCGAGCGGCACTACGCCGACCTCGTCCGCTTCCTGCGGGTGCGCCTGCGGGACGAGGCCGCCGCCGAGGACGTCGCCCAGGACACGATGATCCGGGCGATGCGGGCCATCGACCGGTTCGACTGCGACCGCCCGCTGCGCCCCTGGCTGCGCCAGATCGCCCGCAACGCCGGTGTGGACCTCATGCGGTCCCGTGGCAGGGCCGCGGCCATGTCCTCGGCGCTGGAGCAGCAGCCCCAGACGTACGCGACCGCCGCCGACACCGCCATGGGCGACATCGCGGAGGTCGACCTGCTGCGCCGCGCGCTGGGCGACGTCCCGGACCGTCAGCGTCAGGCGCTGCTGCGCTGCTACGTCGAGGGTTGGCGTCCCGCCGAGGCGGCCGCGGACTTCGGTGTCTGCTCCAACGCCTTCGACCAGCTGCTGCACCGGGCACGCACGAACCTGCGCCGTGCCTACCTGCGCCACGACGGTGAGGACCGGGCCGCGGGTCTGGTGTGGATGCTGCTGGCCGTCGCGTGGGGGGCACAGCGGCGGGTCGTCCAGCTGGCACGCGCCTCGGACGCGCTGCCCGGCCTGGGTCAGGTGATGGCCTCGGGGATCGTGGCCGCCTCGCTGACCGTCGTCGCGGGCATCGGTCAGGTCACCCCGCCGCCGGTGGACGCACCGCCGGCACCGGTGCCCCACACCCAGGGCGTGGCGTCACCGGCCGTGCCCGGGCCCCCACAGCCGGCGGTCGTCGTGCCGCCAGTGCGGACACCGTCGAGCCAGGACACCGTCGCCGCGCCCGCACCGGACGTCCAGCGCCCCGCGCCCGTGGCCCTCGAGCCCCAGCCCGCCCCGGACCAGACAGGACCGGCACCCGAGGTGCGGCTGCCCACGGGCGGACAGGCAGAACCGGGGCTGCTGCCCGCCCCGGCGGCCAGCACGCCCGCCGACAGCGATCCTGACCGGGTCCCGGCAGCGGACCCGACGGCCGCGGACGAGGGCGTGCCGCAGGCGGTCGGCGGCTGCGGATCCGTCGTGCGTGGCGCCGTGTGCGCCGTGGACGAGCAGGTGCAGCAGTCCACGCTGGCGGGGGCCTGACCGGACCGGTCGTCCCCAGCTGACGGCGACGATTACGCGCCGTCGACACCAAGGTCTGCCAGACTGGGGCCGATGCGCTCGCAACCCCTGTCGGGGACCGCGCGGTGACGGACCCCTCACCCCACGTCCTGGCCGACCGGTACCGCCTGGCCGATTCCATCGGTCGAGGTGGGATGGCCGATGTCTACTCGGCTGAGGACACGCACTCCGGACGCATGGTCGCGGTGAAGGTCATGCGGGTGGGCGAGGCGGCCGATCCGGCCCGGTTCGCCGCCGAGATGGAGATCCTGGACCGGCTGGACCACCCCGCCATCGTGCGGCTGTTCGACACCGGCCGGACCAGCGACGACAGCCCCTACTTCGTGATGCAGCTGATCGAGGGGGAGTCCCTGTCGGTCCGCCTGCGCGAGGAGGGTGCGCTGCCGGAGGCCGACATCGTCCGGATCGCGGCGCGGGTCGCAGGCGCGCTGCACCACGCCCACACCAACGGCGTGGTGCACCGGGACATCAAGCCCGCCAACATCCTCATCGACGACGCGGGGCGTGGCTACCTGACCGACTTCGGCGTCGCCCGTCTGGTCGACGCCACCATGGTGACGCGGACCGGCACCACGATCGGCACCGCCGCCTACCTGGCACCCGAGCAGCTGCAGGACTCCTCCGTCGGGCCCCAGGCCGACGTGTACTCCCTGGGCCTGGTCCTGATCGAGGCGTTCACCGGTCGTCGGGCCTTCCGCGGCTCGGGGGTCGAGGCCGCGATGGCGCGTCTGGGCCGCGACCCCACCCTGCCGGACGGCCTGCCGGACAACTGGCGCGGCCTGCTGATGGCGATGACCCGCCGGGACCCCGAGCGCCGGCCCGACGCCGGCTTCGTCGAGGGCGTCCTGCGTGGCACGTTGCCCCCGCCGCCGCTGGACCCGGTCGAGTTCGCCGCCCGTCACCTGACGGTGCGGGCCATGGACGACGCCCTGACCGCGGTCGCCCCGACCACGGGGGACACCGGATCAGGCCCCTGGGAGCCCCCCAGCCAGGAGTCGGGGGCCCGGGCCCGTGTCGCACCGCCCACCCCGCCCCCGTCGGGGACCGGGGACCTCGGCAACGGCCCGCCGTCCGGGGGCCTGTCGGCCGAGCTCCTCGGCGCGGCGGTGCCGCAGCCGGCCGCGGGGCAGGCCGAACGACGTCGTCCGCTGATCGTGGCGATCGCCCTGGGGACGGTCGCGCTGGCCTCCCTCATCGCGGTCCTGCTCTTCTCCATCGGCACCGTTATCGGTGGGGGTGGCGACGATCCGGTCACCGGCTCGGCGCCCGTGGACGACGCGACACGCGACGTGCTGCGGGTCCTGGACGCCTCCGAGACCCTGCGCGCCACCGACCCCTCGCTGCAGCGGGTGCTGCGGGTCCTGGCCGACGACATGGTCCAGGCCGTCAACGAGGACCGGTGGGAGGGCGCCCTCGGGGCCGCGAACGGGCTGACGAACGAGGTCCGGTCCGGGATCGACCGGCTCGACATCAGCGACGTCGCGCTGCGGCCGTTGCTGGACTCCTTGCGCAGGCTGATCCGCGAGATACAGGTCGAGGTCGAGACCGAGCCGCCGGACACGGGCTGACCCCCAGCCGCGGGCCTGTGACGGATCTCGTCGAAACGCGTCACCGGTTGCTAGCATCGCCTCCGCCGTCCCCGCCCGGGGCCGGTCACAGCATCAGGAGGAATCGATGGTCCGGGGAGCTCGAGTCGCCGACGAGGCAGTCCGCGCGTACATGGAAGCGTTGCAGGACCCCAACACGGCGGTTGACTGGGACGAGGTCGAGGAGCTCGCCTCCCAGATCGCCGAGACGACCGACCCGGTGAAGCGCGTCCTGCTGCGTGCCGAGTGGCGGCGCGCATCCGACCCTGCCACCTACCTGCCGGACCTCGAGGCGGACTTCATCGCCTTCGCGGCCCCGTGGGCCCAGGCCAACCGCGTCAGCGGCGACGACTTCTTCTACGAGGGTGTCCCGCTGCAGGTGCTGCGCGAGGCCGGTATGGGCATCTCCGAGGAGGCCCGCGCCTACGCCGACAGCGACGCCGAGGGCATGGCCGACACCCCGGCCGCCACAGCCCGTCCCACTGGGACCAGCGCCGAGGACGAGCAGATCTTCGAGGCGGGCAGCGCCATGGAGAAGGTCTATGAGGCCATCGGCTCGGAGCCCTTCACGATCAACGACCTGGTCGACCGCGCCGACGCCAGCCGCTCGACCGTCCGCGCGGTGCTCGACAAGCTCGAGGAGGTCGGCCAGCTCGAGGAGCTGGACCCGGTCGACACCGGTTCGGCCGGCCGTTCGCCGAAGCGGTACCAGCTGACCCGCTGACGACGCCCCCGTCCCCGTTCAGCGGTGGACGGGCAGCCGCAGGAAGGCCCCGCGCTCCAGCACCATCGTGCTGGGGCGCGTCGCCGTCTGGTGGATCGAGTCGTCGCCATACCCGAGGTTGCGGTCGAAGGCCGGGAAGGCCCCGCCGGCGATGAGGACACGGACCCGGTGCCCCTCGGCGAAGCGGTGGGCGATGGGGTGCAGCTGCACCGTCACCGCGACGCCGTCGCGGGCGTCGTGCACGCGCATGTACCCGTCGGTGACCGACACCGACCGCCCGGTCTCGTCCACGTCGGTGATCCGCACCGCCAGGTCACCCATGCCGGTGTCGACGGACAGGACCCCCTCCAGGACCGGGGTGCCGGCGATGGTCAGGGGGGCCCGGAGGGGTTGTGAGGTGTGCACGACGACGTCGTCCCGGCGCTCGAGGGCCGCACAGTCCGCACGGCCGGCCTCGAACGACAGTGTGCGTCCGCCCACGGACGGCGTGGGGTCGTCGGGGTCGTAGACCCACCGCACCGAGCCGGCGGTGATCGCCTCGCCCGCCACCAGGCGCCCGTCCGCCAGCAGCCACTCGGTGGACGTCACCTCGGGCGGCCACGCGGGCATCCGCCACCAGCGCTCGGCGCCCGACAGCCACACCCGCGCAATCGGTGCCGGGCCCTCGAGCTCGCGGAGGTGGATGTCGAAGTGCCGTCGTGCCTGGCGGAAGGCGGCGGTCTGGACCCGCGGGTCAAGATGGCCCCACGGCCCGACGACCAGGTCCGTGGGCCCCTGGGACTGCTGGACGGCGTGGTCGGCCAGGTGGTCGTCGACGAACAGGTCCCACCACCCGGTCGTGTGGGCGGTCGGGGGGACCAGGTGGCG
>JBFKGB010000306.1:0-4715 GCA_041633535.1 Euzebya sp.
GCCGCAGGGGACCCGGTCGCGGGTGCCGGTGCCGTCTGGGAGAAGCCCTCGACGGCGGCCAGCCACGACGCGGCGTCGTCGGCAGCCGATCCGGTTGCCCCGCTGTCCGTGGGGTGGGAGAGCCCGCCCATGAGCGCGCTGATCGCGTCCGGGTTGATGTCCACCGTGCGACCACCCGAGGCGGTCGACAGGCTGAGGGTCCGGCCCTCGCCGGCACCGTCTGTGGAGGGGCGCGATGCGCCGTCCCGCGTCGGCAGGTCCGCGGACGTCCCCTGGGCCTGGCCCATCAGGACGTCGGCCGGCAGGTCAGGCGGCGAGGCCAGCTCGGCATCCAGCAGCTGGCCCATCACCGACAGGGCGTCCGGCGGGGTCTCCAGGTCGGGCAGCGGTGCCCGTGGGGTCTCGGCGGCGGCCGGCTGCGTGGTCTCGGCGGCGACCGGCTGCGTCTCGGTGACGACCGGCTGCTCCTCGCGGGGCTGCGGGGTGACGACCGGCGGCAGGCTGGGGATGCCGGGGGCGGCCGCCAGCGGGGTCGGGGTGGCCGTCGGGGTGGGCGTGTCCGCCTCGCCACCCTCGAACAGGGCGCGGGGCAGCCGGGCGTCCACCGTGATGCCGGGGCCGTCCTCGTTGGCCCGTACGTCCACGGAGATGGCCAGCTTCTGTGCGATCAGGCCCACGACGTACATGCCCAGACGGCGGGACTCGGCCGCCTCCAGCAGGGGCGGCTCCGCGAGCTTGCGGCGGGCGTCGACGATCTGGTCGTCGGTCATGCCCAGCCCGTGGTCGGTGATGTGCACCACGACGCCCTCGGGGAGGGTCCGTGCCGACACGGTCACGCGGGTCGTCGGCGGCGAGAACTGGGTGGCGTTCTCGACCAGCTCGGCCAGCAGGTGGGTGATCGGCGTCGCCGCGTAGCCCAGCAGGGTGTCGGACACGCCGACGCGCACGTCGACCCGCCCGTACTGCTCGATCTCGGCGGCGGCGGTCCGGGCGACGTCGACCAGCGCGACGGGTGCCGCGTCGTGGCTGCCGGGCAGACGGCCCGACGCCAGCAGCAGCAGGTTCTCGGCGTTGCGCCGCATGCGGGTCGCGAGGTGGTCCAGCTTGAACAGCTGTGCGAGCTGCTCGGGGTCGTCCTCGATGTCCTCGAGGCGGTCCAGGAGGGACAGCTGCCGCTCCACCAGCGTCTGCTCGCGGCGGGCGACGTCCTCGATCGTCCGGGTGATCCCGGCACGGGTCGCGGCGTGACCGGCGGCCACACGGGTGGCCTCCTCCGTCGACGCCTCGATCGCACGGGCCAGCTCGCCCAGCTCGTCGGGACGGGCGGTCAGGCTGGCGCCGGCCGCGTCGTCGAAGACCGACTCGCCGGCGGCCTCGCCACGGGCCAGGCGCTCCACCGCCTCGGGCAGGCTCTGGCGGACACCGGTCGCCAGACGCGTCAGCGCCCGCAGCGGGCCCAGCACGTCACGGATCAGGACCAGGACCAGCAACGCCAGCAGCGCCAGCACGACGACGGCCAGCGCCCCGTAGACACCGGCCTGCACCAGGGCGTCCTGGCGGGCGGCGCCAGCCGTCTCGACGCCGTCGGCGACGAACTGGTCCTCCAGGCCACGGAGCGACTGCGTGGACGCGGTCGTGGTCGCGGCCATGTCCATCACGTCGACGTCACCGGCACCGTTCACCGCCAGGATCAGCGTCTCGGCGTCCGGGACCTCGCCGACGACCGCGTCCAGGCCGGCCTGCGCGTCGCGGTCCAGCTGGGTCCGTGCGACCTCCAGCCAGGTCTCCTGCTCGGCCTGCGCCTCGGACAGCAGCCGGATGGACGTCGTGGCGTCGGTCGAGCCGGCGGCGAACAGCACCAGCACGTCGGAGCTGCGGAACGCCGCGTCCTTGAACCGCGAGACCGCGTAGGTGGCCTTCATCTGGTCGGCGACCACGCTGTCACCGAGGGCGGTGATGACGGCCAGGTCGATCTCGAGCAGCGCGTCGATGGGACGGCTGAAGGCCGAGATGATCGACCGGCTGTCGCTGCGCCCGCCCTCGAGGTTGAACCGCAGCGCGTCGAGTGTCCGCAGCCGCGACTGGGCGATCTGGTGGGCGCGGTAGACGTCGGGCTGCAGCGTGTCGACCTGCAGGTCGGCGATGGTCGCGTCGACCTGGGCGGCTGCAGCGGTGACCGCGGACCGGGCCGCGGCGAGCTCGTCGCTGACGACCCCGATGGGCTGTCCGTCCGCCTCGGCCGCCAGGGTCTCCAGCGAACGGGTCCGCTCGAGCTGCAGACCGGTCAGCAGCTGGCGTTCGGCCGCGGCGACCTGGGTCAGCAGCTCGGTGTCCTGCGTGCGCGACACGACCGACAGGGCGTCCTGCAGCTGCAGGCCGGCCATCACCAGCAGGATGACGGCGGGGACCAGGAGCAGGCCGACCAGCCGCAGGCGGATGCTTGAGCGTGCGAACATCAGTCGGTCCGATCAGAGGGGGAGGTGTGGGACATGGCCATCGCCCCTACTGTCGGCCGGATCAGCGGGAACCTTGAGGTCGTGCGTGATGTTGGGGCTGCGCGAAGGACATCAGCAGACCGGGCAGCTGCTCGATGCGGTCCTTGGTCGCGAACGGCACGCCGAGCTCGTTGCGGTGCCGCTCCAGCGCATCGGTGGCGGTCGCGGACCAGAACACGAACGACTGTGCCGGGTTCTTGGACAGGACGGCGTTGACGACGTCGGGGCCGGCGACGTCGGGCATCATGACGTCGCACAGGACCAGGTCGGGGTGCTCCTCGACGATCCGTGGGATGGCCTCGGCCCCGCTGGAGAACTCCCCGGTGACGTGCAGGGGTGTCGAGGAGGACTCGATGATCCGGCGTGCGAGCAGCCGCATCGCCGGGTCGTCGTCGACGATGAACACCGACACCGGCCGGGCGCGGCCGTCCCCGTCGTCGGTCCCGTCACCCCGTGCCGACCCGGGTGCGGTGATGACGGGGGTCGCGCCGCGGTGGGAGCGGTCGCCCGACCGGGTCTCGTCGGAGGCCTCGTCGCCCGGCCTGCGCCGCCGCTTCTCGGCCAGCATCCGCTCGTCGGCGCGGTTGAGGATGTCGAGGTCCAGAGTCTCGTCCGGCCCCGCCATCGCCCAGCCCATGCTGGCGCCGACGTCCAGGAACCCGGCGGAGGTGACGTACGGCTCGTCCAGCGCCATGTCGATACGACGGATGATCCGTGCCATCTCCAGCTGCATCGTGTCGGGGTGCAGGTCCTCGCACAGGATGACGAACTCGTCGCCACCCAGCCGCACGGCGAGGTCGCGGCCACGCATCGCCATCCGCAGCCGCACGGCGACCTGGACGAGGATCTCGTCACCCACCTCGTGGCCCAGGGTGTCGTTGATGCCCTTGAACCCGTCCAGGTCGATCATCAGCACCGCGATGCCGCGGGCACCTGGCACACCGTGGAGGCGTCGGGACATGCGCTCCATCAGCAGACCGCGGTTGGGCAGGCCCGTGAGGCTGTCGTGGAGTGCCTTGTGCCGGAGCTGGGCGGTCTCGTCCGCGGACTCCCGCTCGCGTGCGACGCGCAGGGTGACGTCGTCGAAGCTGATCACCACGGTGCCGCCGGTGTCGCCACGGATGCGTCGGGCCGTGACGGACAGCCAGGCCTGGTCGCCGTCCAGCAGGTCGATCCGCAGGTGTGCCTGCTCGGTGGCGGTGCCGGTGCGTGCGGTGACCCAGGGCAGGTGGGCCGGGCCGACGGGTGTGCCGCGGCTGTCGCGCACCTGCCCGACGAGGGTCCGGGGGTCCTCGCCCGGGCCGCGTTCCGGGGGCAGGTGCAGCAGCCGCTGCAGGGCCGGGTTGATGTGGGCGACCAGGCCGTCGTGGTCCAGCACCATGACGGCGTGCGACATCTCGTCGAGGATGTCGATGTGCAGGCGCTCGGCCCGGGCCAGCGCGGTCGCGCGGGCGCGTGCGCGACGGTCGGTCACGACCAGGGCCGACACGGACGCCGTGAACGCCACCCCTGCGAGCGTCCACGACGGACCGATGAGCAGCGCCAGCAGGCCGGTCGCGACGATCGTGGCGAGCGCGACGACGGTCGTCGGATGGAGAGCGGAAGCCCACGGACCCGACGATGTGCTGGAACCAGGTGCAACCATCGCGCCTACATCATCGACCATCCGCCGCCGGACGTGAGCGATGTTCAGAAGTCTCGACTCAGCGTGATCAGCCGGTCACGTCGCGGTGGGGGAGGTAGTCGGCCAGCAACGCCCTCGCCGCGGCCGTCGGGGTCGTCTGCCGTCCACGGACCTGGGCCATCGCCTCGTCCATGGCGCGTGCCGCCGCGGGGTCGGCGCGGAACGCGTCCATCAGCCCGTCGGTGACCTCCGCCATCAGCCACCCGGCGTCCTGCTGACGCCGCAGCCCCTGCAGCTGCCCGGAGTCGTCCAGGTGCGCCCGATGGGCGACCACGGCCTGACGCACCTCCTCGATGCCCTCGTCGTGCAGCGCAGAGGTCAGCAGCACCCGCGGCTCCCACCCGGGGTGTCGGCGTCGCAGCAGCGCCAGCCCCTGTCGGGCGTCGGCCGCGGCCATGCGGGCGGCAGGCAGCAGGTCCCCGTCACCCTTGGTGACCACGACGATGTCGGCGAGCTCCATGACCCCGCGCTTGATCCCCTGCAGGTCGTCGCCCGCCGCAGGCGGCAGCAGCAGCGCCATGGTGTCCACGATCCCC
>JBFKGB010000307.1:0-4692 GCA_041633535.1 Euzebya sp.
GGTGCTGCTGGGGCTGGGGTTCACGCTGACCTGGTGGGCAGGTCTGGCGCTGCAGGCCCGCGCCACCGCCGGGGGGCTGGCCGCACAACTCCTGCAGGCCGGTCTGCTGACCACGCAGGTCGACCGCACCACCGGTCTGCCCGACGGTGGCGCGTTGCTGGACCGGCTGGACGAGGAGCTGGCTGCCGGACGCGGGACCGCCGTGGCGCTGCTGCACCTGGAGGGGTTCCGCACGCTGGACACCGTGATGGGCGGACCCGACGCCCATCCCGTCGCCCACCTGCTGGCCACGCGGCTGCAGGCGGCGCTGGGGTGGGAGGAGTCCGTCGCCCGCATCGACGACGACACCTTCGGGCTGGTGCTGCCGCGGATCGAGTCAGCGGCGGTGGCCCGCAGCCGGGCGCTGCGGCTGCTCGAGGACCTGCGGGCACCCCTGACCGTCGGCGCCCTGGAGCTGCAGCTGCAGCCCGTGTGCGGCGTCGGCCTGCTGCCCCCCGACGGCCAGGGTGACGTGGCCCGGGTGCTGCAGGCGTGCACCGTCGCGCTGGGGCTGGCGGCACAGGACCCGGCGGGCGTGGCGGTGCACCTGCGCACCCGGCCTGCCGCGACCGTCGACGGGCTGCCGGACGTGGCGGTGCAGTCCACCGCCGACGGCCTGACCGTCGCACCGCCGCACCGGCCGGTGCCGCACCGTGGTGGGGCGATGGACCGCGTCTGACCCTGCTCAGGCGGTCGGCAGGTACCCGCGCTCGCGCAGCAAAGCCATGATCTGCTCGGCGGCCTCGATGGCGCTGGACCCGTGGTCGGTCACGACCAGGTCCGGTGCGGTCGGCGCCTCGAAGGAGGAGGTCACACCCGGCATGTCGATCATGGCGCCGGCCTCCAGCGCGGAGTACAGCCCGCCCGGGTCACGGTCGCGGCAGACCTCCAGCGGCGTGTCGACGAACACCTCGACGAACCGGTCGGGGCCGACCAGCTGACGGGCCCGCTCGCGGTCGTCGGCGTCGGGCGCCAGCATCACCGCGATGGCGATCAGGCCCTGGCTGTTCAGCAGCTTGGCGACCTCCGCGACACGACGGACGTTCTCGCTGCGCTCCGGGGCCGTGAACCCAAGGTCGCGGCTGACGCCCTGCCGGACGTTCTGGCCGTCCAGCCGGACGCTGATGCGTCCGGTGTCGAACAGCAGCCGCTCGAGCGCCGCACCGATCGGGGCCTTGCCGGCACCGGTCAGGCCGACCAGCAGCACCGTCACCGGCTCCTGCCCCAGCCGGGTCGCACGTTCGGCCGGGGTCACCGCCGACGCCTGCGTCGTCAGGGTGCCCACTGCCTCACGGTCCCAGTTGGAGGAGGGGCCGACGATCATGCCGCCGGCGACCGTGGCGTTGGACAGCCGGTCGACCAGGATGAACGACCCGGTCGTGCGGTTGCGGTCGTAGGGGTCGAACAGCAGCTCGCGGTCCACCGACACCGCGCACCGGGCGATGTCGTTCAGCTCGAGGGTGTCGGCGTCCTGCTGCTCGAGGGTGTTGATGTCCATGCGGTAGCGGATCGCCGAGATGCTGGCGTTCGAGACCCCGGCGGTGGACTGCAGCAGGTACTGCTTGCCGGGCGTCATCGCCTGCTCGGCCATCCACACGATGTCGGCGTCGACACGGTGGCTGCGCTGCATGCGGGCCACGCCCGGGGTGACGCTCTCGGCGGCACCGACCAGCACGTCGCCGCGGGACACGTCGATCTCGTCGGTCAGCACCACGGTGACGGCCTGGCCGGGCTGGGCCAGCTCCAGGTCCCCGTCGAAGGTCACCAGCCGCTTCACGGTCGAGGACACCCCCGACGGCAGCGCCGTCACCCGGTCGCCCGGCCGCATCGTGCCCGAGGACACGGTCCCGGCGAACCCGCGGAAGTCCAGGTCGGGACGCACGACCAGCTGCACGGGCATCCGCAGGGTCTGCAGGTCCACGCCCGCGCGGGTGTCGACGGTCTCCAGGTGCTCCATCAGCGGCGGACCCTCGAACCAGTCCATCGCCTCGCTGCGGTTCACGACGTTGTCGCCCGTCAGCGCCGACATCGGCAGGAAGTAGGGCTGGATCTCGCCCTCCAGCCGTTCGACGAAGACGGTGAAGTCCTTGGTGATCTCGGCGAAGCGGTCCTGCGACCAGTCCACCAGGTCCATCTTGTTGACGGCGACGACCACGTGGGTGATGCCCAGCAGGCTGGCGATCGTGGCGTGCCGCTTGGTCTGCTGCAGCACCCCGTGGCGGGCGTCGATCATCACGATCGCGAGGTCCGCGGTCGAGGCGCCCGTGACCATGTTGCGGGTGTACTGCTCGTGGCCGGGCGTGTCGGCGATGATGAACTTGCGGCGGGCGGTGGAGAAGTAGCGGTACGCCACGTCGATGGTGATGCCCTGCTCGCGCTCGGCCTTCAGGCCGTCGGTCAGCAGGGCCAGGTCCAGCGCCTCACCCGCCGACCCCATGACCGCGCTGTCGGCCTCGAGCGCCGCCAGCGTGTCGGCGTAGACCATGTTGGAGTCGTGCAGCAGCCGCCCGATCAGGGTCGACTTGCCGTCGTCGACGGATCCGCAGGTCAGCAGGCGCAGCAGGTCCTTGCGCTCGTGCTCGGCCAGGTAGGCGTCGATGTCGGTGGCGATGAGCTCTGACTGGTGCGACATGCGGTCAGGCTAGACGATGGACGAACGGCGTTCGCCACGATTCCACGGTTGTCCTCACTGCGCTGCTGCCGGGCTGATCCGTCCGGGGACGACCGAGCCGGTGACCTGCCGGCTGACCCGTATGTAGGCCGTGACGGCGACCAGCAGGACCACCCCGGCCAGCAGCAGCAGGCCCAGCGGCACCGGCAGCCGTGTACCCCCGTCGACGAGCCGGATGACGGTGGCGGCCTGGGTGACGACGTTGCCGCCACCCTCCACCTCCAGCACCAGGGCGATCAGCGGGGCCTGCAGGTCCCGCCAGGTCGCGACGTCCACCGTCGCCGCCAGCTCGATGGTCTGGTCCGGGTCCAGCGTGAGGCTGCCCACGGCGCTGCCGGGCGTGTCCAGGGTGACCCACGGTGCCGGGCCCGCCAGGCCGTAGGCCCCCGCGGCGTCGGTCGTCGCGATCGACGGGGTCACCGACACCGTCCGTGGCTCGTCGGAGCTGTTGACCAGCCGGAAGCGGATCGGCGCGTCGGGGTCGACGGTGCCGGTCAGCAGCCCACCCTGCCGGGGGAGCAGCGGTTGCAGGTCCACCCCCTGCGCCCCGACCGCCGCTGCGGATCCCGGCAGCAGGGCCAGCAGCAGGGCCAGCAGCACGGGCACCGTCAGCACGAGGGTGGCAGCGGGTCGGGGCGTCGGGGTCATGGTGGTCCTCCGTCAGGGGGTCGGGCGGCAGGCGGTCAGGGGCTGACCAGCCGGACCGTGTGGGTGCCGCTGTAGACGCCGGGGACCGTCGAGGCGTCGGGCACCACGGTGATCGCCGGGATGGCGGTGTAGATGCCGGTCAGGTTCGACAGGTCCGCCAGGGTCGGGACCTGCAGCCCCAGCTGGAAGATGGTGTCGAACAGCAGCTGCTGCTCGTTGGGGGCCAGCGTCCCCAGGGTGTCCAGGACCGTGCCCTGGCCGGCGGCTGCGAGGGCGGCCAGCACCTGGGCCTGCGTGGCGACCGAGCTGACGGCGTCGCCGACCCCCAGGCCGACCAGCGCCTCCAGCGCATCGCTGACCTCCTGTGCCAACGCCCCCGGCGGGGTCGCGGTCAGGATGTCGACGATCGTGGCCGGGTCGGTCGTCGCCGCCGGGTCCGCCGCGCCGATGCCCGCGAAGGACGGTGCGGTGTAGGGCCCGCCGGTGCCGATGGCCAGCCCCAGCAGGTCGTTGACCAGCGTGTCCAGGTCCAGCTCGGACAGCACGTCACCCACCAGGGGCAGGTCGGTCAGGCCGGCCAGCGCGGTGCACACCTCCAGGCTGCCCAGCAGCGTGTCGATCGGGTCCAGGCTGACGTCGACCGTGTTGGCGGTCACCACCGGCACCGCCGGCAGCAGGTTCTGGCAGTCCGCCAGCGCCGTGGCGGTCGCCGTCAGGGTGTAGACCGGCGTCAGGTCGATGCCCAGGCCGCTGAGCGTCCCCGAGGTGACCCCCATCTGCACGTTCGCCGACGGGATGGACGTGGCGAAGTCGTAGGCGGGCTGGACGGGGTCGGGGACCCGGTACAGGTTGCCGGTCTCGGACTCGACCGTGAACGTCTGCGTCGTCAGGTAGTCGGTGTCGGTCACCGCCACGCGGTAGGGCGAGGCGACGCGGGGGACCAGGTCCAGGTTGGTCAGGGGGGCCAGGGACAGGTCGGTGACGGACAGGGTCCGCGTCCCGCTGCTGACCTCGACGTTCAGCTGCACCGCGGTGCCCTGGGCGGTCGCGGCCGTGACGAGGCTGGCGACCATGAGGGCGGCGAGGGCCAGCACGACGGCAGGTCGGCTGGCGAGGGGGCGGGGTCGGACGGCTGCTGCCGTCAGGTCGGATCGGTGCTGTGTGCTGCGCATCGCTGTTCCTGTCCTTGTGTGGTGGTGCTGGGCATGTCGGGGTGGGGCAGGTCGGTGTGAGGGCACGTCGGACCAGACGTCCCGCCGTCGGCGGTGGCGTCGTGCAGTGGAGGGGGGCCGATCAGCCCCCGGGGTGCGGGCGGGTCAGCCGGTGGATCATCA
>JBFKGB010000308.1:0-4688 GCA_041633535.1 Euzebya sp.
CCCGTCCGCCAGGAGGAAGCAGTCGCCCGACTGGGCGGAGGAGTCAACGGCATAGGTCACGAACGACCGGGCGATCCCGTCGGCGGTGAGCAGGTCGTCGCGCGTGATGACCTGCACGTCCCCCTGGTACACGTCGCAGGTGTAGGTGGAGGTGAGGACCGGCGCCTCGGGTTCGGTGACGTCGACGATCTGCAGGCCGTTCTCGTAGGTCCCGGCGATCGCGTAGTCCCGCTCCTCGGTCCCGCCGTCTGCCGTGGCCACCGTCAGGGTCGTGATCTCGATGTCGGTGCCGCCACGCACGTCGGTGGTGCCGGCCTGGCTGTTGTTCTCGGCGATCGGGTAGGCCAGGCTCGCGACCCAGCTCATGTTGTCGGTCGACACCGACGGGTCCTCACCCGAGGAGGGGTCCTCGGGGCCGGTCACCGCCAGGGCAGCGGCACGCGTCTCGGCGAGCGCGTCGACCGTCGAGGTGCCGTCGGCGGCCCCCACGGGCGAGGTGCCCAGCGCGAGGAGCGCGGTGACGACGGCAGCGGTCAGCCGTGGGGTGCGGGATGGGGACATGGGTGTGGCTCCGGAGGGACGGGGACAGCGGGACGTGTCCTGTGGACAGTTCGTCGTCGCCGCCCCCGTCTCCTGCCCGGAGCCCCTCCGCGGGATCAGCCGATCCGGCGCGCCACCAGTGCCCCGACCGGCCGCACGAGCGTCCACATCACCAGCCCGACGGCCAACGGAAGGCCGACGCCGACGGCCAGCAGGTCCAGCCACGGGACGGTGACGACCGGCAGCGGGCTGCCGTCCGTACCGAGCGCCACGCCGCGCTGGGTCATCCGGTACAGCAGCAGCGCCGCGGGGATGCCCACGACCGCACCCAGCAGGGCGTGGTAGCCGGACTGCAGACCGTGGAAGCGGCTGCGCACCCGGGGGTCCGCGCCGACGGCGACCACGGTCTGCAGGTCGCGGTCGGACTCCGTCGCCGCCAGCGCGGTGGCGGTCACCGTGATGACCAGCACGACCAGCAGGGCGAGCCCCAGCGCGATGGCCCTGGGGGACACGCTCGTGGGGTCCACGACCCCACGGACGTTGACGAACGACCCGCCCAGGGCCACCGGGGTCTGCTCCCAGACCGGCCGGGCCTCGTCGACCGTGAGGGGTCGTGCGAGCCCCAGCGAGGTGATGGTGCTGCGGACCGTCAGACCCAGCTCGTCAGCGAGCTCTGCCCCCATGCCCAGCGACACGTCCAGCCCGCTGCCGGCAGGCGCCCGCACGGTCAGCAGCTCCACGCGACGCGGCTCGTCGGCAGTCCGGCCGGTGTCCAGGACGGCCGGACGTGACACGTCCTGACCGTCATCGGCATGGACGACCCACTGTGGGAGGATCTGCAGCAGGAGTGACCCCGACCGGACGTCGACGGCCTGCTCCTGCGACACCCCGAGCAGCTGCAGCAGGGCGCCGTCGACCAGGACCGGCTGGGCCCCCGTGGCCGCCACGTCCTGCGGTACCCCGGTGTCGTCCAGCGGGCGGACCGAGGGCAGGTAGGCCTCCTCGCCCGGCGGCCGGGTCAGCTGGTCGACGTCGGTCCGGCTGACCACGTCGACGGGCAGCAGCGTCTGCACCGTGTCGACCAGGTCGTCCGTCACCGGCAGCTGGACGGCGCCGACCGACGGACCCCAGATGGTGACGCCAGGCTCCTCCTGGACGTAGCGGCGCTCGTCGGTCGCCAGGCTGGTGAGCGCCAGGACCGCGACCATCGCCACGACCGACAGTGCCGCGACGGTCGCACCGGACCGTGTGCGCTGGCGCAGGGCGTCGCGCAGCACCAGGCGGCCGGTGGTCGGCAGCCGGTCGGCCACGCGGCCGCCGAGGCCCAGCAGGGGCACGCCCAGGCTGGCAGCGCCCAGCGCGGTGGCGACCGATGCCCCGCCGAGGACGAACAGCCGGGCGGGTCCACCCGTGTTGCTGCGGATGGCCAGCGCCACGAGGAGCAGCCCCAGCCCGGTCACGACGCCCGAGGCCAGCGGGAGCCAGCGGGGCATGCGGCGCAGGGGCACCCGCCCCGCGAGCGCCGTGGCGGTGGACGTCCGCGACGCGGTCAGGGAGGGCCAGAGCGCGGCGGCGACCGCCGCCACGATCCCCACCAGGACGGGACCCAGGATGTCGGCGGGCGCCACGTCGATCGAGGTGACGACCGTCCCGGTGAACCGCTGCATGAGCGGCCGACCCAGGCCGGCCGCGACCAGCCCGAGCACCCCGCCGAGCACCCCACCGACGGTCCCGAGCACCAGGGCCTCGGCCAGCTGGACCTGCCGGACCTGCTGCGGCGAGGCACCGGTGGCCCCCAGCAGCCCGACGTCGTGGATGCGGCGACGCAGGCCGGTTGCGAACGCTGCGGCGGCGAGCAGGCCGACCATCGTCAGGATCAGCGCGGCAGCGACGGTGCCCACGAAGCTGGGGCTGCGCACCACCCGTCCGGGCAGCGACCGGGGCACGGACGGGTCCCGGTACTGCGGTCGGGTGATGACGCCGCGCTCAGGGCCGGCGACCGGCCCGTCGCTGGGCGGTGACGTCAGCGCCTCGGACAACCGCTGGGCGGTACGTTCGTCGTCGGCGTCCACGAGCCACTGGGTGGGCGCACCCAGCGCACCGGGAGGCAGGACGGCGATCCGCTCACCTGCCCGGTAGGGGTGGTCGACGGTCCCGACGACGACGGCTGGGTCGGCTCCTGGGATCTCGACGGCGTCCCCCACGCCAGCACCGAGGGCATCCATGGCCGCTGGGCTCAGCAGCACCTCCCCCTCCCCCGGCGCCGAGGGAGGCCCAGCGACCAGACCCGCGGCCAGTGGGTCAGCAAGGTCCACGGCCAGCGCGTGCAGCTGCCGACCGCCGGCACCCACGTAGGTGTCGACCAGGCCCAGCACCGCAGCGTCCGGCGCCAGACGGGTGACGACGTCGGGCACCGGCTCGAGCGCAGCGGCCCGGGGTGGCGGGGTGCCAGCGGCGTCCAGGTAGAACGCCTGCAGCTCGGGTGAGAGGTCCTCGAAGGCGACCTGCTGCTCGTGGACGTCGACACGGACGTCGGCGACGGCGCCGAACTGCTCGATGAGGAAGGCGTCGTCGGGCACCGTCGTCGAGCGCGCGGCGATGGCCACGACGACGGCGATGGCGATGCCCAGCGCGATCATGACCACGACCAGGGCGGCCCGCCAGCCGTCGGCGCGGACGGTCCGACGACCCAGTCGCAGCACCGCCAGTGCGCGGTGGACAGCAGATCGGCGGGCCTGTGCGGCCATGGTGCTCATCGGGTCACCTCGGTCCGGGTCCCCTGCAGACCCCCGGTGGTCGGACCACCGATGACGGAGTCGATCCGGCCGTCGCGCAGCCGCACGACCCGGTCGGCCCAGGCGGCCTGGGCGGCGTCGTGGGTGACGACCAGCGCGGCGGCGCCGTCGTTGCACCGGTCACGCAGCAGGCGCATGACCGACTCGGCGGTCACCTCGTCCAGCGCGCCGGTGGGCTCGTCGGCCAGCAGCAGTCGACGGCCACCGACCAGGCCACGGGCCACGGCGACCCGCTGCTGCTCGCCACCCGACAGCTGATCGGGGTAGCGGTCGGCGACGGCGGGCGACAGCACCTCGGACAGGATCGCGAGGGCCGAGGCCCGGGCCTCGCGCAGGCTGACCCCGTCGAGCTCCAGCGGCAGCGCCACGTTCTCGACGGCGGTGAGGGTCGGCAGCAGGTTGCCCTGCTGGAAGACGAAGCCGACATGGCGCCGGCGGATGGCGGCGAGGTCGCCGGGGCGCAGCTGTGACAGGTCGGCCCCCTCCACCTCGACGGTGCCGCGGCTCGGGTGGTCGAGCCCCCCTGCCAGGTTCAGCAGCGTGGACTTGCCGGACCCGCTGCGGCCCATGACGGCCACCAGCTCGCCGGCCCTGACGGTCAGGTCGACGTGGTCGACGGCCGTGACGGCGACCGACCCGGTGCCGTGGATCCGGGTGATGCCGGACATGTGCAGCACGACGGGACGTGCTGTGGCTGACTGCGTGCTCATCGTGCTACCCCCTGGGTCGCGGCGTCCGCGCCCTCGATGTCGGTGTGACCGTTCGTGGCTGCGGCGGCTGCCGCAGGGTCGCCGTGGGTCGTCCCACGGCCGTCGTGGTTCCGGCTGGCGTCGTGCTGGCTGTCCAGGCGGGCCTCGGTGAGGTCCAGCCAGTCCAGCTCGGCGCGACACATCAGGATGATCCGGTCCAGGTGCACCACCTGGGCCAGGCTCCCCTCGCGCAGCGCCGCCTTGCGTCGTGTGTGCTCCTGCAGTGCCTGCATCGTCGCGGTCCGCTGGGCGGCGATCACGACGTGCGGGTCACGCCCCGGGGTCGCCGCGGCCATCAGGACCTTCATGGCGACCTCGTCGCGTGCCTCGACCGTGCGGGCCTCGGGCTGGCCCAGCCACGCGTCCAGCTGCTCACGTCCCTTGGCCGTCGCCCGGTAGGACCGGCGGTCGGGGTCGCTCCCGTCCACCTCCTCGACCAGGCCGTCACGCTCCAGGCGTTGCAGCGAGGTGTAGACCTGCCCGATGTTCAGCGTCCACGCCCCTCCCGTCGCCTCCTCGAAGTCGGCCTTCAGCTGGTACCCGTACCCGTCGCTGCGGACGAGCAGGGCCAGCAGGCCGTCCTTGACGCTCATGGACCTCCCCC
>JBFKGB010000309.1:0-4632 GCA_041633535.1 Euzebya sp.
CGCGTCGAGACGTCGGTGGAGTCCGCCCGTGCGACGCTGCCCGACGCGACCCACGTCGTGCTGGTCCGTGCCTACCCCGAGGCCGGGCAGCCCGACGGGCAGGCCTACGCCGACCTGCTGGCCGCCGGTCCCTACGCCGCCGAGAACGGCTGGCCGGTGCTGATGACGACCTCTGAGACCCTGCACCCGGCTGTCGCGGCGTACCTGTCCGAGGCCGGCGTCACCGACGTCACGATCATCGGTGGGACCAAGGCCGTCAGCCAGACGATCCAGGACGGCCTGGCCGCCGACGGCCTGACCGTCGACCGCGTCGCCGGCGACAACCGCTTCGCCACCGCCGTCGCGATCGCCGAGGCCCGTGGCTTCGACAACGCGGCCATGGCCGACCGGATCATCATCGCCGAGCAGGGTGGCCGTGACGACGTCTGGGCACCCGGCTTCACCGCCACCGCCCACAGCGAGCAGAACGCCGCGCCGGTGCTGCTGACCGACGGTCCGGTCATCCCCGCCGAGACCCTCGCCTTCCTGGCCGACGGCCTGACCGACAACCTGCTGGACGGCGGCCCCGCGGTGCTGTGCGCCTCGTTCGTCGACCCGGTGGCCTGCGAGGCCGTCGGCGCGCTGATGCTGCTGAACCTGGGTCTGGTGCAGGACCTGATCGGCACCCTGGAGGGGATCCCGCTGCTGGGTGACATCCTGGCCCAGCTGGGCCTCGCCGGCCTGCTGGGTGACACGCTGAACACCCTCATCAGTCTGCTGCAGGGGCTCGGCGTCGACCCGGCGCAGATCAGCGACATCCTGGCCGCCGTGGCGCTGGGTGACGCGACCCAGGTCCAGGCCCTGATCGACGGTCTGGCCACCGACCTCGACGTGCCGCTGGAGGACGTGCTGGGGGTGCTGGACGGCGGCACCGCGGTCGAGGACCTGGTCGACTCCGTCCTGGGTGCCATCCCCGACGGCGGTGGTGTGGGTGACCTCGGTGACGTCGGCGACGTGGTCGACGACATCGTCGGCGGTGTCGGTGGCGTGGTGGGCGGCGTGGTCGGCGGTCTGCTCGGCGGCTGACCCGTCCCCAGTACGCAACGCACGCCGGGCCCCTCGCGGCCCGGCGTGCGCCGTGTGGGGCCTCGTCCACGGGTCGAGCCGGTACCCTCCAGCGCGATGATCGACCTCAAGGCACTCCGCGCCGACCCCGACGCCTTCCGTGGCCCGCTGGCCCGACGGGGCGTGGCGTCGGCGACCATCGACGAGCTGCTCGGCATCGACGAGCAGCGCCGTGGGCTGATGACCCAGGCGCAGGACCTGCGCGCCGAGCAGAAGCAGTTCGGCCGGCGCATCGGCCAGGCGTCCCCCGAGGAGCGGCCCGCGCTCATCGCCGAGTCCGGGACCTTCAGCGCCCGGATCGAGGCGCTCGAGACGGAGGAGTCCGTGCTCGAGGCACGCCAGACCGAGATCCTGCTGACGATCCCGAACGTCCCGCACCCCTCCGCCCCCGACGGCTCGGCGGACTCCGACGCCGTCGAGGTCGAGCAGTTCGGCACGAAGCCCACGTTCGACTTCGACCCCCTCGACCACGTCGCGCTGGGTGAGGCCCTGGGGATCCTCGACATCGAGCGCGCGGTCAAGGTGTCGGGCAGCCGCTTCGCCTTCCTTCTGGGCGATGCCGTGTTCCTGGAGTTCGCGCTGGTGCGCTACGCCATGGACACCATCGCCGCGGCCGGGCACACCCCGGTCATCCCGCCGGTGCTGACCCGCGACGAGGCCCTGTTCGGCACGGCCTTCCTGCCCGGCAGCGCCGACCAGATCTACAAGCTCCCCGAGGACGACCTGTACCTGGTCGGCACCGCCGAGGTGCCGCTGGCCGGCATGCACATCGATGAGATCTTCGAGGCCGACCAGCTGCCGCTGCGGTACGGCGGGTTCTCGACCTGCTTCCGTCGCGAGGCGGGGACGTACGGCAAGGACACCTCAGGCATCTTCCGGGTCCACCAGTTCGACAAGGTCGAGATGTTCAGCTGGGTCCGCCCCGAGGACAGCTGGGACGAGCACGTCCGCCTGAAGGACCTCGAGCGCGACATCCTGTCCGGCCTGGGCCTGCACGGCCGGGTCGTCGACATCGCAGTGGGCGACCTGGGCGACTCGGCGGCGCGGAAGTACGACACCGAGGTGTGGCTGCCCGGTCAGCAGCAGTACCGCGAGCTGACCAGCGCCTCGAACTGCACCGACTACCAGGCCCGTCGGCTGAAGGCCCGCTACCGCACGTCGGACGGGACCGAGACCGTCCACACCCTGAACGGCACCGCCTGCGCGGTGGGCCGCACCATCATCGCCGTTCTGGAGACCCACCAGCAGGCCGACGGGTCGGTGCTGGTCCCCGAGGTCCTGCAGCCCTACATGGGCAAGGAGCGGATGGTCCCGGCCTAGCCGCACGGCGACCTGGGTGTCCGACCCCGTGCGCCGGGTCCCCGATGGGGGCACCATCGTGATGCCGGACCGCGCTGGCGGACCGGCTGGGAAAGGACACACCGTGCGCTCGATCCTCCGCCCCTCCCGACAGCTCGTGGCCACCCTCGCCGCCGCCGTGGGTCTGTCCGCCTGCGGCGTCGGCGTCACCGCGCTGACCGGCCCCGACGACGTCGCACAGGCCCTGCGCGACACCGCCGCGACCTCGCGGACGGTGACGGTGCGGACGCAGGCGACCCTCGACCCGGCCGAGGTCGCCCAGCTCGGCGACCTGGGGGAGGGGTGGGAGACCCCGTCGGCCGAGGAGCTCGACCGGCTGCAGGCGCTGGTGGACCGCTCGGCCGTGCAGCTGGTGACCGCCGACGACGGCAGCCGCCAGGCCGCGCTGCTGTGGGACGACCAGCCGGCCGTGGACGTGCGGGTCCTCGTCGAGGACGAGGTGGACCCGACGGCCCCGTTCCCGGCGACGGCGTCAGCCCGCCTCGACGTCGGGGTGCTGCTGCAGATGGTCCTGACCGCCCAGCCGGACCTGTCACCCGCCGAGCTGCTGGACCTGCGCAACCGTCTGTCCGAGGTGGGTGAGGGCGGAGGCGCAGGCGCGGTCGACCCGGACGGGGTCGATGCTGATGGCGTCGAGCGGCCGGGGCTGCCCGAGGAGGCCGCGGCCGTGGCCCGGACCCTGCTGGCCGGCCAGTGGGTCAGCGTCACGGGCATGCTGGACCCGGCGCAGATGGACGACGGACACGACCTGTCCCCGGCGGACCGTCAGGACGTCATGGACGTGCTGACCGGCGCGTGGACCCTTTCCGATCCCAGCCCGGCCGACGGGACCGGCCAGACCGCCACCGCCACCCTGGACCTTGCGGCGCTGACGGGTGGGCTGCGTGACCTGGTCGCCGGCGAGAGCCCCCTCCCCCTCGTCGAGGTCGTCCTGACCGACCTGATCCGCTACCGGTTCGACGCCGACGGCCTGCTGTCCGAGGCACGCACCGACGTCCTGGACGCCTGGACCCGGCTGGCGGCACAGCCGCTGGAGGGGCCGCGCGACGGCAAGGCCGAGCAGGCGCGGGCCGCCGCGGGGATCGTCGACGGCTGGCAGACCACCAGCGTCGAGGTCGTCGCCACCGTCACCGACGCCGGGGCCGTCCCGACCGTGGCCGCGGAGGTCGACCCCGCCCTGACGCTGACCTGGGACGAGGCGTTCGCGCTTGTGGCTGACCTGCACGCGATGGCGGGCGGGACCTCCGCGGACTGATGGGCCGGGAGTAGGCTCCCTGCGTGTCCGCCTCCCAGCCCGCCCACGTGCCCACCGGTCGAGCTGGACGGCGACTGCTGCTGGGGCTCATCGCCGTCGGCATCGTCATCGCCGCGTTCGTGGCGGGGCTCGTCGGGCGCGGCGTGCTGGGTGGGGTGTTCGGGCTCCCGGGCGCTGAGGTCATCGACCGCAGCCAGCCAGCCGTGCTGCTGGCCATCCGCGACATCGCCGAGCTGCGGGCGGCGTCCGGGGAGTTCAGCGTCATCCTGGACGTCGAGGACGACGTGCCGTTCATCCCCTCCTCACTGGTCGGCGGTCGGACCCTGTTCGTCGCGCAGGGCACGGTGGACGCGGCCGTGGACCTGTCACAGCTGGGCGCCGACGGGGTCGAGGTCGGCCCGGACGGCACGTCGGTGCGGATCACCCTGCCGCCTGCTCAGCTGACCGCGCCGCGGATCGACCCGGACGGCAGCTACGTCTACGACCGTGAGGAAGGGCTGCTCAACCGGCTCGGTGGTGTGCTGACCGGCAACGACACCGACGACCAGCCGCTGTACCAGCAGGCCGTGGCGATGCTCGCCGACGCCGCGGCGGCCAGCGACCTGCAGGACCGGGCTGAGGCCAACACCGAGCAGGTGCTGGGCTCGCTGCTGGAGTCGCTCGGCTTCGACCGCGTCACGATCGAGTACGCCCAGGGCTGACGCCTGGGCCCGGGTCAGATCAGGGCGAGGGTGACCGAGGCGTTCACCGCGGGGCGTGGGTCGCCGTCGGCGGTCAGCAGGACCTGGACGAACGCCATGGAGCGGCCGAGGCGGAGCACCGTCGCACGGGCCAGGACGTCGGCGTCGCTGATCGGCCGCATCATCTGGATGCTGAGGTCGACCGTGGTGCAGGGGCGGGGCTCGCCGGCGACG
>JBFKGB010000310.1:0-4611 GCA_041633535.1 Euzebya sp.
GACCCGCATCGGGTCCTCGGCGGTGCGGACGGACTCGTCGGCGGCCAGCGGCACGTCGACGCGTCGGCGCACGGCTGCCATCTGCTCGAGGGTCGCGCAGGGCTGCTCGGCGTACTGCAGCCCGCCGGCGGCACGGTCCAGCAGCCGCAGCGCCCTGACCGCCGCCTCGACGTCCCACGCCGCGTTGGCGTCGATCCGCACATGCCCGCCGGGCCCCAGCGCGTCGCGCACGGCCTCGACGCGGGCCTGGTCCTGCGCCAGCGTCTGCCCGGGCTCGGCGACCTTGACCTTGGCGGTGCGGCAGCCGCTGGCGGCAACCATGGCGTGGGCGGTCCCGGCGTCCACGGCGGGCACGGTCGTGTTGACGGGGATGCGGTCGCGCAGGGGCGTCGGCCAGCCCTCGTGGGCGGCCTCCTGTGCACAGGCCCACCACCAGCGGGTCACGGCCGGCGGGTACTCGGCGAACGGCGAGAACTCACCCCAGCCGGCCGCCCCCTGCAGCAGGACCGCGGTCCGGCTGGTGACCCTGCGGAAGCGCACCGTCATCGGGACGGTCACCACGTGCAGCTGCGTCACAGCCCTGCCAGCACCAACCCGACGGTCAGCCCGATGGCGAAGACCAGCTGCACCCTCGCGGTGCCGGCCAGCACGTCGATCAGCTCGGGCCCCTGCGCCCCGTTGCGGACCAGCTCCAGAGGCCTGGCCGAGAGGGGCACCGCCAGGGCGGCCAGCACCGGCCAGGACGACCGGGCGCTCAGCGCGATCACCCCGATGAAGGCGAAGGCCAGGACGAACAGCAGCAGGAACAGCGTCCGGGTGCCCCCGTCACCCAGGACGACCGCCAGGGTCCGCTTGCCCGCCGGCCCGTCGGTGGGGATGTCCCGCAGGTTGTTGGCCACCAGGATGGCGACGGCGAACAGGCCCACGGGGACGCTGGCGATGACCGCGGTCCGCACGATCCGCTCGTCCTGCACGAACGCGCTGCCGACCGTGGCGACCAGCCCGAAGAAGACGAAGACGAAGACCTCGCCCATCGCCGCCGAGGCGTACGGCTTGGGCCCGCCCGAGTAGCCCAGCGCGGCGACGAAGCAGGCGGCACCGACGGCCACCAGCCACCACGTCGTCGCGGCGGCCAGCGCCAGGCCGGCAAGGCCGGTGACGAGGAAGCACACGGCGATGGCGCGCTTCATGTCGGCGGGCGCGATCATGCCGGAGGCGACGGCCCGCCGCGGCCCCAGACGCGCCTCGGTGTCCACCCCCTTGACCCCGTCGAAGTAGTCGTTGGCGTAGTTCACCGCCACCTGGACGGCCAGCGCCACGACCAGCGCCGCCGCCGCCCGCCACAGGATGAAGGTCGAGGCCGCGGCCGTGCCGACCAGCACCGGCGCGAACGCCGCCGTCAGGGTCTTGGGTCGGGCAGCTTCGAGGTAGGGGTTCACGGGCACCTGTGGTCGTCGGGTGATGGGTACGGTAGCGGCGTGTCCGAGCATCCTCCCACCGCCGACCAGCGCCTACTCCTCGCGGTGGAGGGCACCCCGCAGGCCCTCCTCCCCCACCTCCGCCAGGCGTGGGAGGGCGGCACCGCCGTCCTGCCGCTGGATCCGCGGCTGCCCACCCGTCTTCGTGGCGCCATGGTCGCCTCGCTGAAGCCCGGGGCGATCATGAAGCCGGGCGGGATGCTGGGGCTGCCCGGCGCGACCCCGGCGGCCGCCGACACGGTGGCGGTCATCCCGACCAGCGGGTCCACGGGCATGCCCAAGGGTGTGGAGCTGTCCCGGTCGGCGCTGGAGGCCAGCGTCCGGGCAGGCCTGCAGCGGACCGGCGCCGACCCCGACGTGCCATGGGTCTGCTGCCTGCCGGTCAGCCACGTCGGTGGGCTGCTGGTGCTGCTGCGGGCGATCGTCACCGGGACCGACCCGATCATGTTCGACGGCTTCGACGCCGAGGCGATCGCCGCCCTGCCCGGACCGGTCCACCTGGCCGTCGTGCCGACGATGCTGCGGCGGCTGCTGGACGTGGGGGCGGACCCGTCGCGCTGGGCCAGCGTGCTGGTCGGTGGTGCCCGGATGCCGGCCGACCTGGCTGCACGGCTGCCGCAGGCCGTGCGCACCTACGGGATGACCGAGACGTCCGGCGGGTGCGTCTACGACGACGTCCCGCTGGACGGCGTGCAGGTCGCCGAGGGCCCCGGCGGCCGGCTGCGCATCGGTGGGACGACGCTGATGAGCGGGTACCGGCTGACGGTGCCGACCGGGATCGACGGTGACGGGTGGTACACGACCTCCGACATCGGGACGGTGGACGCCGACGGCCGGGTCACCGTGCTGGGCCGGGCGGACGACGTGATCGTGACGGGGGGCGAGAAGGTCGTCGCCGCGCAGGTCGCCGCACGGCTCGAGGAGCACCCGGCCGTCGCCGAGGCCGAGGTCATCGGCGTGGCCGACCAGGAGTGGGGACAGCGCGCCGTCGCCGTCGTCGTCCCTGCCCAGGTCGGGGCGATCCTGTCACTGAAGATCCTGCGGTCCTTCGTGACCGACGCGATGCCGCGGTACGCCGCACCCCAGGACCTGATGGTGGTCAACACCATGCCCCGGCTGGCCAACGGCAAGGTCGACCGGCAGGCCCTGGCCCAGGCGGTCGCATCGGCCTGACGCGTCCGACTGGTCGGGGTGGTTCGGCGCCCCGGGCCCTGCTGGTGTACAAGAAGGGGCATGGCCGCAGCTTCCCACGGCGAGACGCCGGCACCCGCAGAGGTGTCGAGCCCCGTCCTCGCCAACATCATCGTCGTCGTCGGGTTCGTCGTGGTGTTCACGACCTTCGCGACGGACTCGCCCTGGTCCTGGATCATCGGGGGCCTGATGGTCGTCGCAGGCGGTCTGTGGGCGGGCTTCTCGACCGGCGGAGGGGCCAGCGACGGAAGCGCCGCCTGAGGTCAGGCGCCGCGTCCGGCGGCGGGACCCCGACGACCAGCAGGGGTGGGGTGACGTCCCCACCTCGTCCTTGGAGCACCCGTACCTGCGGCTGCTGCAGGTGCTGTTCCTGGTCACCGCGATCGTGCTGGGCCTGAACCAGCTGGGACTGCTGGACGGCAACGACGACGGTCTGCGGCTGACCCGGGTCGGCGGGGCCGACCCGGTCTCGGCCAGCGCCTCGGTGGCGCGCGAGTCCGGCGGTGGTCGCGACACCGTCATCATCGCCGGCGAGGGTGCGCTGGCCGACGGGGTGGTCGCCACCGGGCTGGCGGGTGCGCTGGACGCCCCGATCCTGCTGAACGAGCGGGACCGCCTGTCCCCGCAGATCCGTGACGTCGTCCGCGAGCTGGACCCCGAGCGGGTGATCCTGATCGGCGGCACCAACGCCATGCAGGCGGTCGTGGAGTCCACGCTGCGCGACGACCTGCGCCTGGAGGTCGAGCGCATCGCCGGCCCCTCCCGATTCGACACCGCCAGCCTGGTCGCCGAGCGGTTCGCGGCCGAGGCCGAGCCGCCCCGGATCGACGGGTTGCGGTCGGCCCTGCTGGTCCCGGCCGAGGACGTGCCCGCCAGCCTGGAGGCCGGCGCCCTGGCCGCCTCCCGCGCCGACCCCATCCCGGTGCTGCTGAGCCAGGGCGGCCAGCTGCCCGCCCCGACACGGCGGATGGTCGCGGCGCTGGACATCGAGCAGCTGTTCGTGGTCAGCCCGGCAGGTGCGGCGGCCACCCCGACGCTGACCGGCTTCGACGGCACCGTCCGCATCATCCAGGGCCCCACCGGCCCGGCCGACACGACGGCCGAGATCAGGGGCTTCCGCCCCCCGCGTGTGGTCGTGGTCCCCGCCGGCGACGAGGCACGGACCCTGATCGCCGGCCCCCTCGCCGGCCGCGAGGCCGGCGTGATCCTGACCAGCGAGACCGTCCGCGGCTGGCTGACCGCCAACTGCGGCACCATCCGTGAGCTGTTCGTGATCGCCGAGCCCGACATCATCACCGACACCGAGGTCGCTGTCGCACAGCAGGCCGCGACCGTCTGCGACTGAACAGCCCCACCACCACGGTCGGGCGTCGCACCGCCTGGGTAGCGTGGCCAGGTGATCCGAACCGCGGCAGCCGTCCTCGCCCTCGTGGTGCTGTCGGTCGTCATCGCCCTGGCGACGCGCGACCCCGACATCCTGACCGAGCCGCTGACGGTCGCCGTGCCGACCGCGCCGGACGACCCGTCCACCCTGGACCTGGACGCCCTGCTGTACCTGCCGGCCGAGACCCCGGCGCCCGCCGTGCTGATGGCGCACGGCTTCGGCTCGGACCGGACGGCCCTGGACGGCGTGGCCAGGCGCTACGCGGCCGAGGGCTACGTCGTCCTGACCTGGTCCGCCCGGGGGTTCGGCGCCTCCGAAGGGCACATCACCCTGAACGACCCCGACCGTGAGGTCGCCGACGTGTCGGTCCTGGTCGACGTCCTGGCCGACCGACCTGAGGTGCTGGCGGAGGGGGCCGACCCGCTGGTCGCCGTCGTCGGGGGCAGCTACGGCGGCGGGCTGGCGCTGCTGGCCGCGGCGCAGGACGCACGGCTGGACGCGGTGGTCGCCGCCGCCGCATGGCACTCCCTGGCCCGGTCCCTCAGCCCCAACCGGGCC
>JBFKGB010000311.1:0-4601 GCA_041633535.1 Euzebya sp.
CTGGACGACGCGGGGTCCGCAGGACAGCAGGCGACGGTGCACCGCGAGCTGCAGCTGCTGCGGACCTTCGCGGACCTGTGCGCCCTGACGCGCGACCGGCGCACCGGTGACCAGGGGCACGAGGGCCGCAGCCCCCGCGGGCAGTTCAACGCCTACCTGCGCACTCTGGACGCTGACCACGAGGGGCTGCCCGGGTGGTTCCGCGACCGGCTGCACGACGCGCTGGCCCACTACGGCATCCACGACCTGGACCGCACGCCCCTGCTGGAGGCCGCGGTGCACCGCATCCACCTGGCCGCCCAGCGTCGGGAGGAGCAGCTGCCGGTCGTGCGCGAGCTGCTGCAGCGCCGGCACGACGGCTGCGGGCCAGAGGCCGACCAGGACCTGCTGCGCGACACGCTGGACCGCCTGGTGGCCGCCACCCAGTCCAGCTACCCCGCGATCGGGAACCTGGCGCGCAGCGTCCGGCACCGCTGCATCGACCGTCCGCTGCTGGACGCCGCCCGCGCGCACGTGCGTGCCGAGGCCACCGACGCCCTCGACCGGCTGCTGGCCACCCCCGACGACGACGACCTGGTGGCCCAGCTGACGACGACGTCGACGCTGCTGGCCCCGGTCGTGGCCGCGGCGGACGCCCTGGCGGTCTCGCCCGCGGTCTCGGCAGCGGTGACCGAGGTCCTGACCCGGCGGTACTACAAGATCCGGACGCTGACCGACGTCGTGCGCAGCCATGACCCGGACCCCGTGGTGACCGCCCGGTACCACCACCGCGGTCGCGACGTCCGTGTGGCCGCGACGGCCTGCGACCTGGACGCCCTCGACGGGGCGTTCCGGCGGCTGGCGGCACACGTGGGTCAGCAGGACGCCCACACCGTGCTGGACCTCTACGTCAGGACGCCCCCCGGGACCACGGAGGCCGGGCTGTCGGCGCTGGCGGACCCGCTGCTGCAGGCGGCGGGGCTGGGTCCCGCCGTCCGGCGGGTCGCCGTCGTCGGCCTGACCGGTGGCGTCGACGAGGCCGGCACCGCGGTGCTGAACCTGTCCTGGGAGCGGTCCGAGGACGGCAGCTACGTCGAGAACGTCGTGTTCCGTGGCATCAACCCGATGGTCGGCCGGCGTCTGCAGCTGTGGCGGCTCGAGCGGTTCCACGTCACCCGGCTGCCCGGTGGCGGCGACACCCACCTGTTCCACTGCGTCGCCCGCGAGCAGCCCTCCGACGAGCGGCTCATCGCCGTCGCCGAGGTCCGCGACGCCACCCCGGTCCGCGACCACGACGGCTCGCTGGTGGCGCTGCCCGAGCTGGAGCGCGTGCTGGCCAGCTGCCTGGAGCTGATCCGGCAGGCCCGGTCCGCCGACCCGGCCCGACAGCGCCTGGAGTGGAACCGGGTGATGCTGTTCGTCTGGCCACCCATCGAGATCTCGATGGAGGAGGTGGGGGAGGTGGCCCGTCGGCTGGCGCCCCTCACCGGCGGTCTGGGCATCGAGCAGGTGCTGGTGCAGGGCCGTGTGGTCGACCCTGCCAGCGGCAGCACCGCCGACGTGGTGTTCCGGATCGGGTTCGAGTCGGGCCGCGGCCTGACGATGGAGGTCACCGATCCGCCGACGGCACCCATGGAGCCGCTGGACACCTACACCCGCAAGGTCCTGCAGTGCCGCCGCCGCGGTCTGGTGCACCCCTACGAGCTGGTCGACATGCTGACCGACGAGGGCCCCGACGGGTTCGTCGAGCTGGACCTGGACGCCGACGGCGCCCTGGTGGAGGTCCAGCGGCCCCGCGGCAGCAACACCGCCGGGGTCGTCGTCGGCCTGGTCACACGGCGGACGGCCACCCACCCCGAGGGCATGACCCGCATCGCCGTGCTCGGCGACCCGACCATGTCGATGGGGTCGATCGCCGAGGCCGAGTGCCGGCTGCTGCTGGCGGCGATCGACCTGGCCCACGACCGGTCGCTGCCCATCGAGTGGTTCGCCCTGTCGGCGGGGGCCCGGATCGCGATGGACTCGGGGTCGGAGAACCTGGACTGGGTCGCGGCCGTCCTGCGCCGTCTGGTCGAGCACACCCAGGACGGCGGCGAGGTCAACGTCGTGGTCGCCGGCATCAACGTCGGGGCGCAGCCGTACTGGAACGCCGAGGCGACCATGCTGATGCACACCCGGGGGATCCTGGTGATGACGCCGGACTCCGCGATGGTCCTGACCGGCAAGCAGGCCATCGACTTCTCCGGCGGTGTGTCGGCCGAGGACAACATCGGCATCGGTGGGTACGAGCGGGTCATGGGCCCCAACGGGCAGGCCCAGTACTGGGCGCCGGACATCGCCGGCGCGGTCGACATCCTGTTCGCCCACTACGACCACGCCTACGTCGCACCCGGCGAGCCGGGACCCCGGAGGGCGGTCACCACCGACCCGGTGGACCGCGACGTGCGGGGCGAGCCGCACGCGGGCGCCGACACCACGTTCACGACCGTGGGCGAGATCTTCGACACGGCGACCAACCCGGACCGCAAGAAGCCGTTCGACATCCGCTCGGTGATGCGCGCCGTGATCGACCACGACCACGAGCCGCTGGAGCGCTGGGCTGAGATGGCCGAGGCCGAGGGTGCCGTGGTCTACGACGCCCACCTGGGCGGTCGTCCCGTCAGCGTGATCGGGGTCGAGTCGCGTCCGCTGCCGCGGTCGGGGCTGCTGCCGGCCGACGGTCCCCCGCAGTGGTCGGCCGGCACGCTGTTCCCCCTGTCGTCCAAGAAGGTCGCGCGGGCGATCAACGCGGCCAGCGGCAACCGTCCGGTGGTGGTGCTCGCGAACCTCTCGGGCTTCGACGGGTCACCGGAGTCCCTGCGTCGGCTGCAGCTGGAGCACGGCGCCGAGATCGGGCGGGCCATGGTCAACTTCGACGGGCCGATCGTGCTGTGCGTGGTGTCGCGCTACCACGGCGGCGCCTTCGTCGTCTTCTCCGGACGGCTCAACGACCGCATGCAGGTGCTGGCCGTCGAAGGGGCCAGGGCCTCCGTCATCGGGGGCGCGCCCGCCGCCGCGGTCGTGTTCACCAGGGAGGTGGACGCCCGCACCAGCGCGGACGCCCGGGTGCAGCGCCTGGAGGCGGCGGTCGCGGCCGCCCCGGCCGCCGAGGTCGTCGGGCTGCGCACCGAGCTGGCTGCCCTCCGCACGGCCGTGCGGAACGAGAAGCTGGGCGAGGTGGCCGCGGAGTTCGACGCCGTGCACAGCGTCGAGCGGGCCCAGCAGGTCGGCTCGGTGCACGAGATCATCACCGCCGAGCGGCTGCGGCCCTCGCTGGTCGAGGCCGTCGAGCGCGGTCTGGCCGGGGCGAGGACCCCATGAACGGCAGGTCCCCCTGCCGAGGGGGCCCGGTCCCGCACCGGGCCGCCTGGGTGTTGCCCTCCGCCCCCTGATGGGGCAACGACGCCAGTGTGGACAAGACTCCTCGCTGCCACCATCGTCACTTCCGACCACATCGCGTGACCCGAACGGACTACGTGTGGACGACCTGTCCAGCAAAACACCCTGATTACGGACGAATCGTCGGAAGGGTTCAGGGGTGGTCGCCCAGAACACACCCTCAACGAGGCAGGATCATCGCGAGACACGGGAAGGAGAGGACGCATGACCGAGCAGCAGGGACCACCAGTCGTCCCCTCCGAGGCCGCCGTCTCTCGTCTGCAGCACCATGTCCAGGCCCGCAGCGCGCTGTACCAGCACGACCTCGACATCGACCTCGACGACATCGAGCGCGCCATGGCCTCGGGCCGTGAGGACCTTGCCGTCGCCGTGGTCCACGAGCACCTCGAGCGTCTTGAGCGGTTCCAGGCCGAGCTGCACCGTCTGGTCGCGGGTGCGACCGTCGAGCGCGAGGCCGAGGGCGTCCTGGACGCGCTGCTGCCACCCGTCACCCCGCCGCCGCCAGCCATCGCGCCCCCACCACCGCAGCGGACGCCTGCGGTGGACCGACGTCGGGCTGCCGGGGCCGGCGGACGTGGTGGACGCCGTGCCCTGGTGACGGCGGGGACGCTGCTGGCCGCCGCGGTCCTGGGGCTGCTGGCACCGGGCGTCCTCGCCCCCGTGCGTGACGTCGATCCCCTGGATGCCGCTGTGGTCGCCTCGCGCCAGGCCGTCGTGGCGGCGCACGCCGCCGCCGACGGGACGGACGCCGAGATGGCGCGCCTGGCCGTGCTGACCTTCGACCTGCACTCCACGATCGTGGACATGGACGCGGCGCGCCTGGCCGATCCCGAGGTGCGCACGCGGTTGACCGGGCTGCTTGAGGAGCAGCAGCAGGCGTTGCTGCCGCTGGCCGTCCGCGTGCCGGCCGCGGCGTCGATGCTGGGCGACGTCCGTGCCCTGGCCCAGCGGCTGGGGCTGGACCTGACGCCCCTCCCCCGGACCGGGGCCCCGCTGACGACGTCCCCCTCCGCCACACCCGCCGTGGCCGGGCCCTCGGGTCCTTCGGCCGTCGGTCCGACCCCGTCGGGCACCACCCCGGGCCCGCTCGGCTCCGTACCGACCGCTCCCGATGCTCCGGTGGCACCGGCCCCCCAGCCCGAGGCGCCCATCGGGCCGCCAGCCGAGGACGGCGACGCACCTGC
>JBFKGB010000312.1:0-4597 GCA_041633535.1 Euzebya sp.
CTGACCGTCCCGCGCAGCCCGGGGATGGGCTTCGACGTGGACCTTGCCGCGGTCGAGGCCGTGACCGTCGAGACGCGCCTGCTGACCCGCTGATGGTCGGCCTGCCGAGGGCGGTCAGATCGCCCCGTAGCCGGTGACGCCGGCGACGACGAACAGCATCAGGGCGAAGGCCGTCGTCAGCTTCTCCGACGGCACGCGGTCGGCGAACGTGCTGCTGACCAGCACGGCGAACACGGTCGCCCCGGCGAACGGCAGCGCCACACCCCAGGGCACGTCGGTGACGGCAAGACGGGTGGCGAGGGCCGACACGGCGTTGACGACGATGATCACCAGCGACGTCCCGATCGCGTCGGGCATCGAGTAGCCGAGCACCAGCACCAGGGCGGGCACGACGACGAACCCGCCGCCGACTCCGAACACGCCGGTGACCAGGCCCACCACCAGACCGGTGGCGAGCACCTGCCACGTCGCGGCCCGGCCGCGGCCCGGCGTGGGGGTGCCGGCGTTGCGCCGCAGCAGCATGACGACCGCGGCGGCAGCGATCAGCACCGCGAACCCGCCGACCAGGATCTGCTCGTCCAGGCCGCGGGTCAGCAGGCTCCCGGCCGCCGACCCGGCGACGCCGGTCACCGCGAACGCGGCCCCGTCACGCAGACGGACGCGCCCGGCGCGGTGGTGGGGGACGACTCCGGCTGCGGCGGAGATGCCGACGACCAGCAGCGACGTCGTCGTGGCGGCATGGGCGTCCTGACCGACCAGGTACAGCAGCGCGGGGACGGTCAGGATCGACCCGCCGGCGCCCAGCAGGCCCATGACGGTGCCGACCAGCAGGCCGACGGGGACGAGTACGGCGATGTCGCTCATGCAGGGCCCCCGTCATCGATGGCCTGCGCCGACATCGGGCTGGACCAGTCCGCGACGAAGCGGAACCGGTCGCCCCTGACCAGCGACACCCGCCACTCGACCACCCGTCCCTGCGTGTCACGGCCGAGCCGTTCGATCAGGAACGCCGCGTCCTGCGGACCCGTCCGCAGCAGCTCCTGCTCGTCGCTGTCGGGGATGACCGGCTGGATCCGCTCCCAGCCGGCGGCCATGCGGATCCCGCAGCTGCTGGCGAGCTGGTCGTACAGCGCGGTGTGTGAGAAGTCGGCGGTCAGCAGCGGCAGGGCCAGCTCGGCGGGCAGCCAGGCACGGTCGACGGCCAGCGGCTCCTCACCCGCCCAGCGGACCCGGGCCAGGTGGACCAGGTCGGCGCCGGGCGTCAGGCCCAGGTGGGCCGCGGCCACGGCGTCACGGGTGACCTCGAGCTACAGCACGGTCGAGTGCTGCTCGATCCCGTCGGCCTCGACCGAGGCGAACAGCGAGTACAGCGACCCGAGCCGCTGCTCGATCGCGTTCTCGACCACGAAGGACCCCTGTCCCCTGCGCCGCTCGACGATCCCGTCGGCGATCAGGCGGTCGACGGCCTCGCGGGCGGTGTGGCGGCTGACGCCGTACTCCTCGACGAGCTCCCGGTCGGTCAGGAACCGGTCGACGAACTCCCCGGTGTCGATCCGACGTCGCAGGTCCTGCTCGAGCTGGGCCCACAGCGGCATGGGGCTCGTGCGGCTCAGGTCATGGGCGGGATCGGACGAGGGCGACATGGTGCGGGCTCCCAGGGATCGGGGTAGAACTGTTGACGAACCAAATGTACGGACATACGGTCTAATGGTCAACCCGACGGAGGTACACCAGTCATGTCCACCCCGCAGATCACCACAGTCCAGACGCCCACGCTGGGCAACCGCTCCTACGTGGTCGCCCTCGACGGGTACGCCATCGTCGTCGACCCGCCGCGCGACCTCGACCGGCTCGAGCCGCTGCTGGAGGGGCTCGACCTCAGCCACGTCGTCGAGACGCACATCCACAACGACTACGTGACCGGCGGCCTGGTCCTCGCCCGCTCGCGCGGTGCCGACTACGTGCTGAACGCCGAGGACGCCGTGGCCTTCGACCGGATGGGCGTGACCGACGGCCAGGTCCTCGATGTCGGCCCGATGGGGCTGCGGGTCGTGGCCACCCCCGGTCACACGCCGTCCCACCTGTCCTACGTGCTGACGCAGGACGGGCGGGACATCGCCGTGTTCTCCGGCGGTTCGATGCTGTTCGGCACGACCGGACGGACCGACCTGATCAGCCCCGACCGGACCGAGGAGCTGACCAGGCTGCAGCACACCAGCGTCCGCATGCTGGGCCATGACCTGGCCGCGGACGTCCAGGTGCTGCCCACCCACGGGTTCGGCTCCTTCTGCGCCGCCGGGGGAACCGGCGAGGACACCGACGAGTCCACGATCGGACAGCAGCGGGACTCCAACGTCGCGCTGAGGACCCCTGACGTCGAGGAGTTCGTGCGCAGCACGATCGCCGGTCTGGGCGCCTACCCCACCTACTACCGGGAGATGGGCCCCCGCAACGCCGCCGGTCCCGACACGCCGGACCTGGGCATGCCGACGCCGCTGGACCTCGACGCCGTCGAGGCCGCACGCACGGACGGCGCCTGGGTCATCGACGTCCGTCCGCGCGATGCCTACGCCGCCGGCCACCTCGCCGGGACCGTCAACGCCGAGCACGACGGCACCCTCGCCACCTACCTGGGCTGGATCATGCCCAGCATCGAGACACCGGTCGTGCTGGTGGGCGCCGAGCAGGACCAGGTCGCGGAGTCCGTGCGCGAGCTGTCCCGCATCGGCATGGACAACGTCCTGGGCGCCCACGTGGGGTCCGTCCCCGCACAGCGCAGCCACCGTGTCGCCACGTTCGACGACCTGCGCGCCGAGGTCGGCGACCCCGGGACCGTCGTGCTCGACGTCCGCCGTGACGAGGAGGTGGAGGACAGCCGGATCGACGGCTCGGTCCACATCCCCCTGCCGGACCTGGAGTCGCGCATGGACGAGGTCCCCGAGGGCCTGGTCTGGGTCCACTGCGCCAGCGGCTTCCGCGCCTCGATCGGCGCCTCCCTGCTGGACCGTGCAGGCCGCGACGTGGTCCTCATCGACGACGACTACGACGACAAGGCCGGGACGATCGACGCCACATCCGACGCCACGGCTGGCTGACCCGCGGCGCCGTGGACGGTGGCCCCGGCGCCGCCGGTGACGCAGGATTGCACCGAGACCTCCATCCACCGACACCGCCGGGGACCCGTGCGCCTGCTGCTCGCCACCACGCTGACCGTGACCGTCCTGGTCATCTCGGTCCTGGTGCTGGGCGACCGCACGTCACCGTCCGCCGGGCCGTCGTCAGCGGGGTCGCCGTCCGACGGGTCGCCGATCGTGGGGGCGGGGACGCCCCAGGCCGCGGCCCCGCTGGCCCGGTTCCTCGACAGCCCCCGCAGGGGTGCCGACGGGCAGGTCTTCCCGCGCCGTGCAGGCCGCCTGCCCCTCGTCGGCACCCATCCCGAGGAGAACCGCCACGCACTGGGCGCCGCCGTGGTGTCCCCCGCCTACGTCTCGGGGCTGGTGCTGGACCATCAGGTCCTCATGGGCGACGTGGCGCTGCCCTGGCGGTACTGGCTGGACCCCGCCGTGGCCGCCCGTGTCGACGAGGCGACCGTGCACGACGCCGTCGCCGAGTGGGACGACGTCCCCGGCTCCCGCTGGCGGTCCTCCTTCCAGGGCGTGCAGACCGGGGTCGCCCAGGCCGACGGACGCTCGACGGTGTTCATGGAGTCGAGCTGTGACGCCTCGACGACGGCCAACACCTACCTGTTCACCGACGGCGGGCTGGGCGTGGACCGGTACGGGACCGGGGCGACGCAGATCCTGGAGGCCGACATCGGGGTGTGCCCCCGGGTCACCGACCCGACGACCCTGGGCCGCGCGGTCCGTCACGAGGTCGGCCACGTGGCCGGGCTGTCCCACCTGTGCGATCGGGGCGACGACTGCTGGGTCCCGGCGATGGGCGAGGCGTCGCATGCCTGTCGGGTGATGTTCTGGCAGGCCCGTGCCTGCCAGACCGCCATCGACGACGGCGACCGTCTGGCGCTGGCCACGCTGTACCCGACGCTGCGGCCGCTGACCGGGCCCACGCCCGCAGACGCCGGCGCCCGGGCCTCCTTCGGGCTGCTGCAGGACCGTGCCGCCCCCCTCGTCGTCGTGCTGCAGCCCACGGCGTCCGAACGTGTCGCCGCACCGGCGGCGGTCCTGGCGGCGCGGGGCGGGGGTCCCCTGCTGCTGGCCGACGCGGACCCCAACAGCTGCATGGTGGGCGCCGGGGCCCGTGAGGTGTCGCGCGTCCTGGCCCACCGCGGCACCCTGGTCCTGGTCGGTGACTGGCCCGACGTCTGCCAGCGGGTCGCCTACGACTGGGACGTGCGGCTGCGCCGGGTCCCCCTGGATGACGCCGACCAGGCCGCCCGCCGGCTCGCCGATCTGGGCGGACCGGCGTCCCAGGTGGTGCTGCTGGACGCCCGGACCGTCACCGACGGGGGTCTGACCGCGGCCTGGCTGGCCGCACGGCTGGACGCGCCGCTGCTGTACGCCGACGATGCGGATGCAGCGCGCTGGCTGGCCGACCGGGGCATCCCCCGGACCGTGCAGCCCGACGCCGACGTCACCCC
>JBFKGB010000313.1:0-4588 GCA_041633535.1 Euzebya sp.
GGTCGAAGACGGCGAGGGCGAGAACACGACCCGCCCGACCTCTGAGAGCCCTCGCTACCTCAGGTTCGTCTGAGGAGGATGCGGAAGTTGTGGAGGTAGGCGACCGCTAGGAGGGTGTCGGGCAGGTGGTGGCCGCGGCGATGACGAACCCGAATGCCCCACCCGCCGACCGCCAACTCGCGGCTGCTGGATTGCGGGACATCTCTCAGAACAGCCGCAGCTCGTCGGACTCGATGCCGCGCAGCGCGTCGTAGTCCACCTCGACGCAGCGGATGCCGCGGGACTCCGCCAGCACCCGGGCCTGGGGCTTGATGACCTGCGCGGCGAAGATGCCGCTGACGGGCCGCAGCAGCGGGTCGCGGTCCATCCGCTCCAGATAGCGGGTCAGCTGCTCGACGCCGTCGATCTCACCCCGCCGCTTGATCTCCACGGCGACGGCGGTGCCGTCGGCGTCGCGCAGCAGCAGGTCGACCGGACCGATGTCGGTCGGGTACTCGCGGCGGACCAGCACCAGCTCCTCGCCCAGGTGTCCGGTGTTGGCGGCCAGCAGCTCCTGCAGGTGTGCCTCGACCCCGTCCTTGGTCAGGCCCGGGTCCTCACCCAGCTCGGTCGCCTGCTCCCACACCCGCTCGTGCAGGGTGATGGTCAGCGTCTCGCCCTTGGGCGAGGTGACGACCCAACGGTCCTCCTCCTCGACCAGGGTGTTCGGCGCGTTCATCCAGTTGAGGGGCTTGTAGGCGCCCCCGTCGGCGTGGATGGCGACACAGCCGTCCGCCTTCACCATGATCAGGCGCCGCGCCTCGGGCAGGTGGGCGGTCAGACGGCCGTCGTAGTCGACGGTGCAGCGGGCGATCAGCAGGCGCATCGCCGCTGCAGGCTAGCCGTCGTGCCGGCGGGGTGGCCCTCGGGGTGGCCCCGGCCGATGGGCGGCCCCGAACAAAGGGAGGCCCTTGACGAAGGGAGGGCCCGAACGAAGTGAGGCCCGGCGCTCTTGTCGCGCCGGGCCCTCTCTGTGGATCCCACCGGGCCCTGGTGCGGCGGGGCTCTTGGCGCCCTGCTGCGGGTGACCGGCTTCGGTCCGTATGAGTGCCTCTCTCCGCCTTGTGTGAGCTGAGGCAACTCGTGGTGACAACACTATCGGCACACGTGGTGCCGCACTAGAGGAGTCTTGTCCCGTTCATCCGGGCCGCAAACCTGAGAAGGTGGATACAGTGCCCGGCGAGAAGAACACTGCAACCGGGCATGCACCGCCCTGACCGTCAAGACCGTTAGGAACACCAATGGCTCGCCGGCCACTCTTACTCCTCCTCATGACCCTGCTCGTGCTGGGCCTCCTCGGCACCCCTGCCGTGGCCCACCCCGAGCGTGACGCCACGTTCCCTGCTGGTGACCTGGGCACGCCCAGCTACCGCGCGGACGGCCCGACGCTGGTCGTGTGCAAGGAGGACACCGCCGACCGTCTGCGTGTGCTGCCCCCCGAGCTGCGCACCCGCAACGAGGCGCTGCTGCAGGACTGCGCCTTCGAGCACCTGAACGACGCGATCACCGAGGTCCGCGAGAACGGGGTGCAGGGCACCCGCATCCTGCTGATGCCGGGCGTGTACCGCGAGGAGCCCTACGTCGGGGCGGTCGATGACGCCTGCTTCGACATCGGCACCGCACCGGGTGGCGAGGACACGATCGACATCGGCGCGATCCCGCTGCCGCCGGCACAGGACGACCCGTCCGAGGACGAGGGCAACAACGACCCCGGGGCGCTGGTGCTCAGCTACGCCGAGCAGGAGCAGTGCCCGTACCTGCAGAACCTCATCCCGATCCTGGGCGACGGTGACGGTGACGGCGTCTGTGACAACGCGCTGTGCAACCTGCAGATCGAGGGCACCGGCGGCTCGCCCCTGGACACCGTCATCGACGGTGACTACCGCCAGCTGAACGGCATCCGTGCGGACCGGGCGGACGGCATCTACCTGCGGAACTTCACCGTCCAGCGGTTCGAGTTCAACGCCATCTACGCCCTCGAGTCCGACGGCTTCGTCTTCGACGAGATGGTGACCCGCTGGAACGACGAGTACGGCTTCCTGTCCTTCGCCGTCGACCACGGTCTGTACCAGAACTGCGAGGGTTACGGCAACGGCGACTCCGCCATCTACCCGGGGTCGGCCACCGACCTGAACCAGGACGCCGGGCTGTTCGACGACAACGACGACCTGCGCCTGGGCACCGAGATCCGCGGCTGCCGCGGCCACCACAACACGCTGGGCTACTCGGGGACGGCCGGCAACTCGGTGCTGACCCACCACAACGAGTTCGACCACAACATCACCGGGTTCGCCACGGACTCGCTGTTCCCCGACCACCCCGGTCTGCCGCAGGACCACGCCTACGTGCACGACAACGTCATCCACTCCAACAACAGCGGCTACTACGAGCAGTACCTGAACACCGGCCGCTGCGAGGGCCCGTTCGCCGACCGTGACTACGACGAGGGTGCGGTCTGCCCGGTCGTCCCCCTCCCCGTCGGCAGCGGCATCGTGCTGGCAGGTGGGAACCACAACCTGTTCGAGAACAACCGGATCTACGACAACTGGCGCCAGGGCAGCTTCCAGTTCTTCGTCCCCGCCACGCTGCGTGGCGAGGACAGCCCGCTGCTGCAGTTCGACACCTCCAACTTCAACACCTGGAGGGGCAACACCATGGGCGTGAACATCAACGGGGTCGCCCAGCCCAACGGCACCGACATGGTGTGGGACGGCGAGGGCGAGGGGAACTGCTGGGCGGACAACACCGGCGTCGACGGCGCGGCCACCACGGCCGTCGGGGACGGCTCCGGCATCTTCGAGGTCCCAGGCATCCCGCTGCCGGCCGACTGCGACGACCGTGCGCCCTTCACCCCCGGTCCGGGCATCGCCACCGCGGCCGGCTGCGCGCAGTACAGCCGCAGCGGCAACCCGCAGCCGGAGGGCTGCAACTGGTTCTCCACCCCCGAACCCCCGGCCGACCGGATGCCTGCCGGGCCCACGATCGAGCGCCTCGGCGGTGCCGACCGGATCGAGACCGCGATCCTGACCTCACGTGACGCCTTCCCCGGCGCCAGCACGAACGTCGTGATCACGACGGCCAACAACTTCGCCGACGCCCTCGCCGGGGCGCCGCTGGCGGCACACCTGGAGGCGCCGCTGCTGATCACCGGTCCCGACGGGCTGGACGCCCGCGTGGCTGCGGAGATCGAGCGCCTGGGCGCATCCCGGGCCTGGATCCTGGGTGGCACCGCGGCCGTGCCCACGGTCGTCGAGACCGACCTGACCCAGGCCGGGATCGTCACCACCCGCATCGGTGGTGGCGACCGCTTCCAGACCGCGGTGCTGATCGCCGAGGCCATCGGCAGCGGCAACGCCTTCATGGTCGAGGGCAACGACTTCGCCTCGGCGCTGGCGGCCTCGGCCGTCGGTGCCCTGGTCGGCCGCCCGGTCCTGCTGACCCCGGCCGACCAGGTCGCCCCCAGCGTCCGGGCCTTCCTCGAGGGCGGGCTGACCCGTGACATCCGCCTGGTCGGGGACGCCGTGTCCGACGGCGTCATGAGCTCGCTGGCCGTCATCAACCCCGACATCACCGACGTCGAGCGGACCGCCGGCGCCGACGCGCTGGAGACCAGCGCCATGATGGCCAGCCTGGGCATCGAGATCGGCCAGGACGAGACCGACTACTGGGTGACCACCGTGGAGAACTGGCCGGACGCGCTGGGCGCGGCCGCAGCCGCCGCGGTCGACGAGGGTGTCATGCTGCAGGTCCCCTCCGACAGCCTGGGCGCCCCGGCGACCGACCTGCTGGAGCTCAAGTCCGACCGGATCGAGAACATCCGCATCGTGGGCGGCACGGCTGCCCTCGCCCCGGCTGTGGTCGAGGAGATCAAGGCGGTCACCGGTGGCGTCGACGGTGACGTCCGCGGTGACCGCAGCCACGGCACGTTCCGCTCGACCGGGACCGTGGCCCCGCTTGCCGGTGCCCCGGCGGCCTACCAGGGCGTCACGGGCACCGCGACCATGGTGCGCACCATCCAGGGCACGACCGAGGTCGAGGTCCTGGTCCAGGGGATGCCGGCCAACACCTTCGCCCCGGTCCACGTGCACGTGGACTCCTGCGCCCAGAACGGCGGGGACCACTTCCAGTTCGTGCCGGGCGGGTCGACCATGCGGCCCAACGAGATCCACCCGCGGATGACCACCGACGCCGCCGGCGTGGGCCGCGGGACCGACACGGCGTTCGCGGTGGCGGGTGACCGGGCCCGGTCCGTCGTCATCCACGACCCGGACGGCAACAAGGTCGCCTGTGCCGACCTGACCGAGGCGGGCGTGCCCACCGAGCTGGAGACCACCCCCCAGCTGGCCTCGTTCATGGCCGACCCGTTCGCCCCGTCGGACTCGCTGGCGCACTCGCTGTTCGGCGACGGGCAGGGCTGGCTGTGGCTGGCCGTGGCCGCCTGGCTGGTCGGCAGCGCCTGGCTGCGCGCCACGGTCCGCCGCCGCCGTCGGGCCGCCTAGCCCCCCACCGTTTGGGTGGACTTCGCCCGCCCCAGCTGGCGAAGCCCACC
>JBFKGB010000314.1:0-4572 GCA_041633535.1 Euzebya sp.
CATCCCCTGGCCTCCGTCAGGCGCAGCATCGCCGTCGCTGCAGGCGCGGCTGCGGGAGCTGGCGCCGCGCACGGGCCGACAGACCGGACCGGTGGCCCGGGCTCCGCGCTCCGACCTGGCGCCCGCCCGACCCGCCGTGACGCCCCGCATCGTGGTGGTCGGTGCATCCGCTGGTGGTCCACAGGCGGTCGGGCAGCTCCTGGCGGGGCTCGGACGGCTCCGGGTCCCGATCGTGGTGGTGCAGCACGCCAGCCCGGACTTCGCCGACGTCCTGCGCGCGTCGCTGGCGCACACCACGCCCGCCGAGATCGTCCTGGCCACCGACGGGCTGCCGCTGGCCGGGGGCACGGTCGTGCTGGCGCCACCGGGCCACGACCTGACGGTCAGCGCCACCGGGCGCTGCCGCATCATCCGGGGGACGGGCCCCCACACGCCCAGCGTGGACGTCTGCATGCGGTCGGTGGCCCACGCCTTCGCCGCGGCAGCCATCGGCGTGGTGCTGACCGGCATGGGCTCCGACGGCGCGGAGGGACTGCGGGCCATGCGGGACCGCGGTGCGCTGACGATGGTGCAGGACCGGGCCTCCTCAGCCGTCTACGGCATGCCCGCCGCCGCGCTCCGCGCCGGGGGTGCTGTGCAGGTCCTGCCGCTGACAGCCATGCCGGCGACCATCACCGCGGCGGTGGGTGGTTGAGGGTCGAGGATGCGCCCGCGTGGTTGCCGCCCCTGGCCGACCGTGTGGCCGCCAGCGTCGGCTTCAGGCTCGCCCCGCCCCAGACACGGCGTCTGCACCGCCAGGCGCTGCAGACAGCCGCGGCACACGACGTCGGCCCGGACCAGCTGCTCATGTTCGCGACCAGCGGGTCCGCCGTGCTGTCGGAGCTCGTCGAGGCGGTGCTGGTCGGCGAGACCTACTGGTTCCGCGACGAGCAGCAGCTGCGCGCCGTGTGCCAGGTGCTGGCCCCGCTCCCCCAGACGCACCGGACCGTCTGGGCACCAGGGTGCTCGACCGGCCAGGAGGTCCACTCCCTGGCGATCCTGCTGCGCGACGCCGGCGTCTGGCCCACCCGGCTGCTGGCCACCGACGTCAGCGACGCCGCCGTCGCGGCCACCCGCGACGGGGTCTACCAGCTGTCCCGGCAGCGGGGCCTGGACCCGGCCGTCGTCGCTCGGTGCGGGCAGATGGTCGGTGAGGACATCTGGCAGGTCGATGAAGAGATCCGCGCCGCCGTCAGCGTGCGGTCCCACAACCTGCTGGACCCCCCGCCCGTGCGGTCGCAGGCGATCGTGTGCCGCAACGTGCTGATCTACCTGACCGCCGACGCCGTGCAGACCGTGGTCGCCAACCTGGCGGACGGGCTGGCGCCGGACGGCACCCTGGTCCTGGGGCACGCCGAGGTCCAGCTGCCCGGACCGGGGTGGACCGCCCGGCGGGTCGAGGGGACCTACCTGCTGGGGCGTGGTGACCCCGTCCGCCAGGACCCGTCACCGCGGCGTGTGCCCGCCGCCATCGACGACGGTCCGGACGCCGACGACCTGCTGCGCGAGGGCGAGGCCGCGCTGGACGCCGGCCGGCTGCGACACGCGGTCGCGCTGCTGCGACGGGCCCGGTTCCTGGCGCCCCACGACCCCGTCTGCCCGATCGTGCTGGGGATCGCGGTCGCACGGACCGGGGACGACCGTGAAGCTGCGCGGCTGTGGGACGTCGCTGCACACCTGCTGGAGGGCCTGCCCGCGGGTACCGTGCTTGCCGGCGGACATCCGTACGAGGAGGTACAGCGCTGGCTGGCTCAGCTGATGTCGGGGAGCACAGGGGCATGAGCGCCCTGGGCGTGGCGCGGCTCCGGGTCCTGGTCGTGGACGACAGCGAGACCGTCCGGGCCGTCGTCGTGCAGGCCCTGGAGGGTGCCGACGTCGACATCGTCGAGGCCACCGACGGTGAGGAGGCGCTGCTGCTCGCACACCTCCACCGTCCCGACGTCGTGCTGATGGACGTGCACATGCCGCACATGGACGGCATGACGGCGCTGCGGGCGCTGCGGGCCGACGCCAGCGTCAGCGACATCCCCGTCGTGATGCTCACCCAGCAGGACAGCCCCGACGACGTCGCCGCGGCGCTGGATGCCGGCGCCTACGACTTCCTGGGCAAGCCCTTCTCCCCCGTCGAGCTGCGCGCCCGCGTGTCGGCCGCCGGCAGGACCGGCCAGCTGGTGGGCGAGCTCAGACGTCTGAACGCCCAGCTCGAGCGGATGGCCCGGACCGACACCCTGACGGGTCTGGCCAACCGACGGGCGATCGACCAGGGCCTGCACGACCGCATCGGTGACCCGGTCACGCTGATGCTGCTGGACGTCGACCACTTCAAGTCCGTCAACGACCGGTACGGCCATGCCATCGGGGACGTGGTGCTGCGCCGCGTGTCGGACCGGTTGCGCGACTGCCTGCGCAGCGACGACATCGTCGGTCGCTGGGGTGGTGAGGAGTTCGTCATCGTCATGCGCGGCATGGACCCGGCCACCGCGCACGCCGCCTGCGACCGGATCCTCGCGGCCGTGCGGGCGCCCCTGGACGTGCCCGACGGGCCGCCCTCGGTCACGCTCAGCATCGGCGTGGCCACCAGCGCCGACCGGATGGCCGACGTCGACGCGCTCCTCAGGGACGCGGACGCGGCGCTGTACCAGGCCAAGCGCAACGGGCGGGACCGCGCCGAGCTGGCCGGTCCCTGACCGGCGTCAGCCCGCCCGCATCTCCTCGGGGTCCAGGCCCTGCTCCAGACACCACTCCCGGTAGCGGATGGGGCTGATCTCGCTGGGCTTGATCTCGCTGCGCCCGCCCCAGAAGACGTTGGTGTAGCTGACGGGGATGCCAGCCTCCTCCAGGTGGGCGTCGATCGCGGCCTTGTGGGCCAGCACCAGATCCTTGTCGGTGCCGTGTGACACGCCCATGATGTTGACGTCGGAGAACTCCGGCCCACCCTCACGCCAGTAGGCGTGCGTCATGCAGTGGTGGCGCCCGACCTCCTTGCCGGCCTCGAGCTCCTGCCCCTCCGGCACCCGCCAGTGGAACAGCGCGTTGTACCGGGTCACCTGCTGGCCGTCGCTGTGCTTCTTGACGTGCTCCAGGAAGGTGGAGAAGCGGCCGATGACACGCCGCTCGTTCAGGTCCTCGGCGATGGCGCAGAAGTCCTCGACGGTCTCACCCGCCTCCGCCGCCCGGGGGACCCACAGGTCGGGCTGCAGCTCCTCTGGCTCGAACTCGCGCTTCAGCGCCATCATCACGCGCCACTCGCGCTCGGTGAGGTCCACGATCTTGGTGTCCAGGACCCGGCCGGGCTCGTCGGTGCGAGCACCGGGCTCCTCGCCGCGTCGGCGGACGTGCCCCACGCCCAGGGCGAACAGCCGCTTGGCCGGCAGCAGCTTGTACGCCTCCGCGCCGGTCTGTGCCATCAGGTACCGGCAGTGGGCGTCCATGTCGTAGGGCTTCGGCACCTTGAGGGTCGTCCACAGCTTGTAGTCGCTGCCGCGCGTCTCCCGGTCCGTCGTGCGCAGGACGACGTGCCCGCTGAACGGGTCCTGCTGGAACATGTAGTCGAAGGCGTCCTTGATGCGGTCCGAGGGGACCTTCCATGCGATCAGGGCACCGGGGGCCAGCGACGTCGCCAGCAGGGTCTGCCGCACGCGGCGGATGGTGCCGGCCTCGAGCATCGCCCGGATCCGCTGGATGACGGTGTCCAGGTCGACGCCGCTCTGCTCAGCGATGACGTCCAGCGGGCGTCGGTGGAACCCCTGCACACGGTCCTCCGACACCTTGAGGATCTGTGCGTTGACGGGGTCGTCGATGGACACGGGCACGGTTGTGGACGCCATGCCGCCAGTCTAGTCGGCGGCGCCGACGGGGCCCCGCGAGACACGGTCACCTGGAACCACTCATGAACATCGTCCAGTTGCCGATAGGGTGACCCGATCCTCAGAGAGCGGATGTGGCATGGGCGATCAGGGTGACACCGGTGCACGCCGGCTCGGGCTCGTCCCGGTCGTCGTGACGGTCGCGTGTGCGGGGCTGGTCGTGCTCCCCGCCACCGCCGGGCACCGGCTCTTCACGGTGGCCATCGTGCTGCTCGCCGGCATCGGCCTGGCCCAGGCCTGGCGCAGCAGGACGGCCGTGGTGCCCGACGGCTGGCGCAGCCTCTCCGTCATGCTGCCGGCGGTGGCCCTGCTGAGCGCACCCCTGCCGCTGCTCGGCCCACGGCTGGCCACCGGGCTCGCCATGACGACCGCTGTCGGCGCGACAGTGCTGCTGCACGGGCTGTGGCGCGCCTTCCGTCTGGGCGACGCCAGCCGGCTGGACCTGCTGGACGCTGCGCTGCTGGGCGTGGCGGCCGCCTACCTGTCATGGGTCCACGTCGTGTCGGCGCTGGAGGACTGGCGGCTGCAGGCCGTGCTGCTGACCGGCGCCGCCCTCGCCGGGGGCTACGCCTCGCTGATCGTGCTGTCGGCCCGGGAGGAGCGCGTCCCCTCCGTGCGTCTGTGGACCACCGCAGGGCTGATGCTGGGCACCATCGGCATCCAGGCC
>JBFKGB010000315.1:0-4543 GCA_041633535.1 Euzebya sp.
CCGACAAGAAGATCGCCGTCCTGTCCGGTGGCGAGCGGGCACGGGTGGCGCTGGCCAAGCTGATCGCCCATCCGGCCAACCTGCTGTGCATGGACGAGCCGACCAACCACCTCGACATCGCCAGCCGCGACGTCATCGAGGACGCGCTGCTGGACTACCCCGGCACCGTCGTGCTGATCAGCCACGACCGGCACCTCATCCGCAACGTCGCCGACGTCATCATCGCGGTCGGCCACGGGCGGGCGCAGGTCCACCTGGGCGACTACGCCAGCTACGCCGAGAAGATGGGGCTGGACTACCTGGGGCGGCCGCTGAACGAGTCGGGTCAGGCGACCATGCGCGGCGCCGGCAACGGCGGCCAGTCCAACGGGCAGAAGGCAGCGGGGGACAGGCCGTCCAAGAAGGAGGAGGCCGAGCGTCGCAACCGGCTGCACCGCGAGACCAAGGACCTGCGCAGCAAGCTGCAGAAGGCCGAGACGGCGCTGATGACCGCCGAGGAGGCGGTCGCGGAGATCCAGCGCGAGATGGCCGCGCCCGGCGCCTACGACGACCCTGCAGCGGCCAAGGAGCTGACCGCACGGCACGGGGTCGCCAAGGAGCGGTCGGCCGCGCTGACCGCGGAGTGGGAGCAGCTGGTGGAGGCCCTGGACCGGGCGGAGTCACAGATCTCCTGAGCCACGGCCCGCGGCGTCCCCTGACGTCGCAGGCCGTTGCAGGTCTGGGCAAGCTGGGGGCATGTCGTTCTCTCCACGCATGGCCGGTGGCCGGCCGATGATGCCCAACGCCCACAGCGGCCTGGGGCAGGGCCGGGCCCGTGACGTCGGCCTGCGGTCGGGGCTGATCGGCCGGGTGTGGCGCAGCTTCGCCAGGCCCTACCGCGGCCGGCTGATCGTCCTGCTGGTCCTGATCGCGCTGGCCAGCAGCCTGACCATCGTGCCGGCGCGCCTGATCGGCCTGATCGTCGACACGCTGAGCGCCACGACCGCGGAGCAGCCGCTGGCAAGGGACGCTGCGCAGGGTCGCATCACGCTGCTGGCCGGCGGCCTGGTGGGTGCGGCCATCGGCACCGGGCTGCTCAGCGTGGGGCAGCGGTACTACTCCTCGTGGATCGGCGAACAGCTGATCCACGACCTGCGGCGGGCGCTGTTCGACCACGTCCAGCGGATGCCGCTGGCGTTCTTCACCCGCACCCAGACGGGTGCGCTCATCAGCCGGCTGAACAACGACGTGGTCGGGGCCCAGTCGGCGCTGACCGGGACCTTCGGGACGCTGGCGGCCAACACGGTGCAGGTGCTCGCCACCGTCGGGCTGATGCTCGCCATCAACTGGCAGCTGACCCTCCTGACCCTCACGGTCCTGCCCTTCTTCGTCCTCGCCGCCAAGGGCGTCGGCAGGCGGCTGCAGGGTCTGACGCGCGAGTCCATGACCCTCAACGCCGAGATGAACACGTTCATGACCGAGCGCTTCAACGTCGCCGGTGCGCTGGTCGTGAAGCTCTTCGGCCGTCCGACGGAGGAGACCGACACGTTCGGGTCCTCCGCACGGCGGGTCGCCGACATCGGCGTCCAGACCGCCGTCGTCGGCCGGGTGTTCTTCGTACTGCTGAGCCTCATGGGTGCGCTGGGGACCGCGGCCGTCTACTACGTCGGTGGCCGGCTGGCGCTGTCGGGGACGCTCAGCGTCGGTGACGTCGTCACCTTCGGCGCGCTGGTGGGCCAGGCCTACTCACCGCTGGCCGCGCTGTCCAACGCGCCGGTGGAGGTCCTGACGGCGCTGGTCAGCTTCGACCGGGTGTTCGAGATCCTCGACATCGAGCACCCCATCGCCGACGCACCCGGCGCCGTGGACCTGGTGGACCCCGAGGGGCGGGTCGTCTTCGACGACGTCTCCTTCGCCTACCCGACCGCCCGCGAGTCGACCGTCAGCTCGCTGGACTCCTGGGCCGACGTCATGGACGACCGTCCGGGCGAGCTGGTCCTCCAGGGCGTCTCGTTCGTGGCCGAGCCCGGGCAGACGGTCGCCCTGGTGGGCCCCAGCGGCGCGGGCAAGTCGACGGTGCTGTCGCTCGTGAGCCGGCTGTACGACGTCGGCGGCGGCAGCGTGTCCATCGACTCCCACGACGTCCGGTCGCTGACGCTGCAGTCCCTGGCGGCCAGCATCGGCGTGGTGTCGCAGGACCCGCACATGTTCCACGACACCATCAGGGCCAACCTGCGGTTCGCCAAGCCGACGGCGCTGGACGACGAGATCATCGCGGCCTGCCGGTCCGCGCAGATCCATGACGTCATCGCCGGGCTGCCCGACGGCTACGACACCGTGGTCGGGGACCGTGGCTACCGCCTGTCGGGTGGGGAGAAGCAGCGCCTGGCCATCGCCCGGGTCCTGCTGAAGGACCCGGCGATCATCGTGCTGGACGAGGCCACCAGCCACCTGGACTCCGACAACGAGGAGCGCATCCAGGCGGCGCTGACCACGGCGCTGGAGGGGCGGACCAGCCTGGTGATCGCCCACCGGCTGTCAACGATCGTGGACGCCGACCAGATCCTGGTGGTCGAGGACGGGCGGGTCAGCCAGCGCGGCACGCACGCCGGGCTGATGGCCGAGGGCGGCCGCTACGCCCAGCTGTACCGCACCCAGTTCGCCGGGCCGCAGCCGGTGGCCGCCGGCCCCACGGACGGCGGGGCCGAGGCGGTCGTGGACGGCTGACCCGGTCGGGTCAGCCGGCGTTCACCCGGCGGCGACCAACGGCGTTCACTCGGCGGCGACGGTGCCGTCCTCGGACGCGGCGTCTTCGGTGACGGCCCCCAGCGCCTCCTTGACGAGGGCCTCGGCCTCGTCCTCGGTCACGTCCAGCGAGATCGCGATCTCGGCGACCAGCTGCGCCGTGGCCTGACGCAGGTCGTACATGTCCCGCATCGCCAGGGACTTGTCGCGCTCGGCCTTCAGCGCCGTCAGGCTGCGGACGACCTTGGCCAGCGCCTCGGCGTCCCCGGTGGACAGGCGGCTCTGGTTGCGTCGACGTCGTGCGGCGTGCCCCGGGTCCTTCAGCGGGTCGTCGCCCAGCATCTCGAGGATCGAGCGGGCGTCCTCGGGGCTGATCGGGGTCCTGACGCCCACCTCGGCCAGCTCCGTGGTGGGGATGAGGATCGTCATGCCGTCGACCTCGAGCGACACGTACTCCACCGGACCGTCGGGCGTGTCGCGCATCTGCACGGCCGTGATGGTCCCCGGACCGTGGACGGCGTGGACGGCGTGGTCTCCGGGCTTGAACGTGTTGCTCATGTCCTCCAAGCATGCAGGTCATCGCCGTGCTTGCACCACTCCGACACCAGATCAGCTGATGACGACGTCCTCCAGCCCCTCCTGCGGGGCCGGCCAGCGCATGTCGAGGGACTCCAGCGTGTCCACCAGGATCGTGCTGATCACCAGGTTGCGGTACCACTTCCGGTCCGCGGGCACGACGTACCAGGGGGCGTCGTCGGTGCTGGTCCGCTCGATCGCCTCGGTGAACGCGGCCTGGTAGTCGGCCCAGCGCTCGCGCTCGGCGAGGTCCCCGATGTCGAACTTCCAGTGCTTCTCGGGGTCGTCGAGACGGTCCTGGAGCCGCTGCGCCTGCTCCTCCTTGGACAGGTGCAGGAAGATCTTGACGATCGTGGTCCCCTCGTCGACCAGCAGCTGCTCGAAGGCGCGGATGTGGTCGTAGCGGCGGCGCCACCGGTCCTCGGGCACAAGGCCGTGGACACGGACGACCAGCACGTCCTCGTAGTGGGACCGGTTGAAGATGGTGATCTGTCCGTCGGCGGGCACCTGGGCGTGGACCCGCCACAGGAAGTCGTGGGCCAGCTCCTCCTCGGTCGGCCGCTTGAACGAGGCGACCTTCACGCCGGCGGGATCGACGCCGTCGAAGACGTGGCGGATGGTGGAGTCCTTCCCGCCGGTGTCGGTCGCCTGCAGCACGACCAGCACGCGGTGCCGCCCCTCGGCGTACAGCTTCTCCTGCAGCGACTCCAGGCGTGCGTTCAGCCGCAGGACGGCCGCCTTGCCGGCGTCCTTGTCGCCGTCCCAGCCGGGCGTGCCACGGGTGTCGATGTCGACCAGGTCGACCCGCTCGCCGGGCCGGACACGATGCCGGTCGGCGCCGACCCGTGGCAGCTCGGTCGTGGGCGCGGCGTCAGGTGTGTCGTCCATGGTCGCTGATCATGCACGATCGGGGACCCGCCCTGCCGCGTCGGTCAGCGCAGGCCGAGCTGTCGTGAGCAGACGGGCCAGGCGACCCAGCCCTGCAGCTCCAGCAGCCGCTCGGCGCGGTGGATCTGCTCCCACGCCGTGTGCTGGTGGGGATAGCCGGTGCCACCGACCAGGCGCCAGCTGTCCAGGGTGAACTGCAGGCCGCCGTAGAAGCCGTTGCCCGTGTTCACGCCCCAGTCGCCGGAGGACTCGCACTGCGCCAGCGCCTGCCAGGTCTCGAGCGTCGGCCCGTCGGGGTCCTCCGGGGGAGGAGGGGGGACGGCGACCCGTCGTGGGGTCGGCGTCGGGGTCGGCG
>JBFKGB010000316.1:0-4540 GCA_041633535.1 Euzebya sp.
ACGACCTCCTCAAGGTCATTGCTTGGTGGCTTGTGATCTGACACACAAGCTGCCAGCGGAGGAGGGGGCCGGTCAGGCCCTACGGCAGGGCAGGCGGGGGACCAACGACCCCCCGTGCACGGGACCCTCCGGAGGGTCAGCCGGTGACGGCGGTGATCAGGTCCGGGAGCCAGCGCTCGTAGCCCAGCTCCTCGGAGGGGATGTCGGGCGTGAAGCCCATCCGCACCACCACGAGATCGGCCGAGGGGACCACGAAGACCCGCTGGCCGTCGTGCCCGGAGGCCCAGAACATGTCGTCCGGAGCGCCCGGGATGATCGCGCTGCCGTCGGCGCGGCGGTTGACCCACCAGTGGGCGGCGAACCCCTCCTCCTCCGACTCCACGTCGGCGACGGTCGTGGACCAGCTGACCCAGCCCTCGGGCAGCAGCCGCTGCCCCTCCCAGACGCCGTCCTGGGCGAACCACAGGCCGAACCGGCCCCAGTCGCGCGGGGTCGCCCACAGGTAGGAGGAGCAGACGGGGTCGCCCGCCGCGTCGGGCTCCATCACGGCGCTGGTCATGCCCAGCGGCTCGAAGACCAGGTCGTAGGGGAGGGCGGGACCCAGCCCGGTCTGCTCGTCCAGGACGTCGCACAGGATGTTGGTGGTGCCGCTGGAGTACTGCTGGTACGCGCCGGGCTCGTGGGCCAGCGGCTGCTCGGCCGCGAAGGCGCCCATGTCGTCCTCCAGGTACAGCATCCGGGTGATGGTGGACCCCAGGCTGTACGCCTCGTCCCACTCCAGCCCGCTGGTCATCTGCAGCAGGTGCTCGACGGTGATCGCCGACCGCTCGTCCTCGGCCCAGGCCTCCAGCAGCCCGGCCTCGCCGACGTCCAGATCGCCCTCGTTGACGAGGCGGCCGACCATCGCGTTGGTCACGCTCTTGGCCATCGACCAGCCCAGCTGGGGGGTGTCGGCGTCGAAGCCTGCGGCGTACCGCTCGGCGACCAGCGACCCCTCGTGCAGGACGACCACCGCACGGGTGCCGACGGACCGCCCCTGGGGGTCGTCCTCGGCGAAGGCGCGGTCCAGGGCGGCCTCCAGCGCGACGGGGTCGGCGGCCTCGCTCCCCTCCTCCTCCTGCTCGGCGGCCGTGACCTCGGGGGGCGCCGGCAGGTCGGGGCGGTCGTCGGCCAGCGTGCAGCCCAGACCCGGGGTGAACCAGGCCTGCTGGCGGAACAGGCCCAGGACGCTCGAGCGGGCCACCCGGTTGGTGGTGTCGACGCTGGTGGACAGCACCGGCACCAGCGGGTTGTCCGGCAGGTCCGCGGCCGGCGCGTCCGCGTCGCGCCCCGCCACCAGCTGCACCGCGCAGGCGTTGTGGGCGGCGTACCCGGTGCCGGTCCGCAGCAGCGGCCGCGCGTAGACCAGCGCCGAGCCGAGCAGCAGCCCGACGATGGCGATCAGGAGGAGGACCTGCTGGCGGCGGCGTCGATCCATGTGCAGCACCGTAGGCGCACGCTCAGGCGATCACCAGGGTCCACAGCGGCAGCGACACCATGGCGACGACGACGCCGACGCCGGCCAGCCCGACGGCCAGCCGTTCGTCCAGCCCCGCGTCCGTGGCGATCACGGCCGCGGTGACCATCGGGGGCATCGCCGACTCCAGGCTGGAGACCTGCCAGGCGGCCCCGCCGATGCCGGCCAGCACCCCGACGCCGACGACCGCGGCCGGCGCCACGACCATGCGGAGGGTCAGCCCGGCCGCCAGCACCCCGGGACGGTGGCGGACCGTGTCCAGCCGCAGCCGCATGCCGATGGCGATCATCGCCAGGGGGACCACCAGGTCACCCAGGCGGTCGCCGACCTGCACGACGACGTCGGGCAGCCCGACCGGGCGCAGCACCAGGGCCGCCAGCAGCGCCACGAACGGGGGGAAGCGGACCAGGCGGCCCAGCGGCCCCCTGCCGTCGATGTCGTGGCCGTAGGCGGCGGCGACGACCGTCGCGTAGGTCGTCAGCGCCAGGAAGGACCCCAGCTGGTCGTACACCACGGCCAGGGCCAGCCTGTCCGCGCCCAGCAGCGCGGTCACGGCGGGGAACCCCAGGAAGCTGGTGTTGCCCAGCGGCACGACGACCAGCAGCGTGCCGGTCGTGATCCGGTCCAGGCCCAGCAGACGGCTGAGGAGCAGGACCAGCCCGGCCAGGAGCGCCAGGCTCCCCCACGCCACCGCGACAGGGGTCAGGGCGTCCAGGCCCAGCGGCGCCGTCGTGATCTCGACCAGGATCAGGCCGGGCAGCGCCAGCCGGATCACGGTGGCGTCGAGCACCGCCGACGCGCCATCGGGCAGGAGCCTGGCCCTGCCGACCGCCACGCCGACGGCGAGCAGGAGCAGGACGGTCAGCACGCCTGACAGGGTGCCAGCCCACCGGTGTGCCGGCGGCTGTCCCCCTCATCCTGCGACGTGTGGGTCCCCTCGGGCGTAGAATTGCCCTCGCCGTCCTACCCCGGCGAGGGAAGAGGCCGTCATGGCCAGCAAGGACAAAGGCAGCCGTAGCACCAAGACCGCCGCAGCGAAGTCGCCGAAGGAGAAGAAGCAGGCGAAGCGCGACAAGAAGGCGGAGGAGTCACGGACCGGCAAGGTCATGTGACCCCACGCGGCGGGTCGTCCCTAGCGGGCGACCCCCGCCATGCCGTGCAGCTCCACGGCATTGAAGTCCGCGAAGATCCGGCGGACCCGCTCGTCGGTGATCCGGTTGAGGATCGTGATGCGCTCGAAGTCCATCAGGGTCAGCATCTCCGCGAGCCGCCCGGTGTCGTTCATGTGCGCCACGTGGGTCAGGAACGCCTCCTCGTCGGCGTACAGCTCGTGCAGCATGACCCGCCGGGCGCTGGCGTCGGCGAAGATCTCGTATGCCAGCACGCCGGGCTCCTCGGCCTCGATGTGCTCGCACAGTGACTTGGCGAAGGTCGAGAAGCCCTCGTAGTCCTTGACCGGTCCCTCGATCGTGAAGCGGACGGTGCCCATGTCGTGTCCTCCTGGTCGTGGCGTCCGTCGAGGCTCCCACCGGCCGACAGGGCTGTAAAGGCTGTCCGGGTGAGGAGGGGATGCCGCTGCGTCACCGTGGTCGACGGGCGGTCAGCACCAGCCGTGTCTGGGGCCCCAGCGGTGCGCCGTCCCAGCCACCCGTGACCGTGACGTCGTCGAACCCGGCGCGCCTGACCAGCGCGATCAGCTCCGTGGCGGCGTAGACCCGCAGGGTGAACGGCCGCTCCTGCCCGTCGGCCAGCCGCACCCGTCGGTGCATGATCCCGGTGGCCCAGTCCATGGTGCCCAGCTCGACGGCGCCGGTCGCCCCCACGGGCAGCTCCTCTCCCGGCGAGTGGATGACCGCGATCCGGTCGCGGTGGTTCGTCTCGATGACCAGCAGCCCGCCGGGGACCAGCACGTCGTGCCAGGCCTGCAGCGCCCGCACCTCCTCGGCGTCGTCGCAGAAGTAGCCGATCGAGCTGAACAGGTTCAGGACCGCGTCGAACGGTCCGGCGGGTGGTGTGCGCATGTCCCCCCGGACGTAGACGGGGCCGGGGTGGTCCTGTGTGGCCATTGCCAGCTGGTCGGCGGACAGGTCCAGGCCGGTGACGTGGTGGCCGGCCTTGTGCAGGGCGAAGCTGTGCCGTCCGAACCCGCACGGGACGTCCAGGATGCGCAACCCGACATCGGTGCCCAGGTGGGCGCGCAGCAGCTGCTGGATCCCCTCGATCTCGGCGGTGCCGTGGTCGAAGAAGCCCGCAGCGCTCCACAACCGGGTGTAGGTCCGGTCGAAGAAGCTCCGCCACCACTCAGGCTCCATGCACGCATCATGCACCCGTGGCTGGGGCCGCGCGATCATCCGGCCGGGGGCTCGTCCTCGGCGGGGCGCAGCAGGTGCAGGGGTGAGCGGGTGCCCTCCGACCCGCCAGCAGCGACGTCGCGTCGGCCGGACCCTCGAGGGGCCCGCCGGCTAGAACGGGACGTCGGGGTCTGGCGGGTGTGCCGGTTGTGCCGGCGGTGTGGGTGGGGGTCTGAGCCGGGGCCGGGTCGTGTAGGTGCGCCGGCCGATGCGGGTGTGCAGGGTGCCGTCCGGGTCGAGGGTGAGTCGCCAGCGGTGGCGGGTCAGCTGGGTGTGGTGGCGTCGGCAGACCGCGACCAGGTTGGCGACCTCCGTCGGGCCGTCCTGGTGTCGTGGGATGACGTGGTGCAGGTCGGTGTGGGCGGCGGGGACGTTGCAGCCGGGCATCCGGCAGCCCTGGTCGCGGGCGGTAACGGCGCGGCGCATCGCCTCGGTGATCTGGCTGAAGCTGTCGCCCACGGCGACGGGAATGTCGTCGTCGTCGGTGAAGACCGGGCTGACGGTGGCGTCCTCGGCGAGCCGGCGGGTGAGTGTTCGGGTGATGCGGCGCCGTCCGGTGGCGGTGCGCAGCAGCAGCCGTGCCGTCACGCTGCCCGCCCCGTCATCACCGTCCTCCGCGGGAACCAGATCGGCGAGCGGGGCCACCACCAGCATCTGGGGGCGCGCCCGACCG
>JBFKGB010000317.1:0-4527 GCA_041633535.1 Euzebya sp.
GGTACACCCGGTCACATTCCGAACCCGGAAGTTAAGCCCTCCAGCGCCGATGGTACTGCGCGGGAAACTGCGTGGGAGAGTAGGACGTCGCGGACCACCACAATCAGCCGATCTACCCAGTAGATCGGCTGTTGTGCTTTTTGCACACCTGATCAGCGGGCGACCCGGCCCTCGCTGCGCATCTGCAGGTACCGGGTCAGACCCATGGCGTTTGACCGGATCCCGCTGAGCAGCTCGACACGGCCCACCGCGTCGGGGTCTGCAGGATCCGGGGCGATCTCGTCACCGAAACGGCGGCCCAACGTCTCCACCACATGCTCGAGGTCATGGTCCTGCCCCCACCCCTCCTCAGCCGTCTGGACCCACAGGTCAAGCCGTTCCTTCGCCTCGGCGAGCGCCTCCGACGGCGGGCCGACCAGACCGTAGTGCGCCAGATGGACCCGGGAGGGGCTCCGCTGCACGTAGCTGTCCAGCGTGCGCTGGGCCAGCACGTGGTCGAAGTCGGGGGGAGGGGTCGCCGGTCGTATGACCGACATGCCCGGCATCTTCACGCCGACGGAGTCGCCGACGAACAGATCGCCCGTGTCGGGGTCGAAGATCCCGATGTGGTGCTTGGCGTGTCCCGGGGCGTCGAACAGCTCCAGCCGGCGTCCGCCGCCCAGGTCCAGGTCGAGGTGCCCGTCGACGGCCAGGATGCGCTCGGCGCCGATCGGGGTGCAGGGCCCGTACACGCTGTCGTACAGCGGCCCGTAGACGCGTTTGGAGCTGGCGTTGAGCCGCTCCGGCTCGACCATGTGCCGTGCGCCCACCGCGCTGCAGACGATGGTGGCGTTGGGGAAGGCCCGGGCGATGTCGCCGGCACCACCGGCATGGTCCAGGTGGATGTGGGACAGCACCAGGTGTGCCAGATCATCGGGGTCCATGCCGACCGCCCGCAGACCGGCGATGACCGAGCCGATGGACACGGCGGGACCGCACTCCACCAGGGTGGGCCGAGGGGTCTGCAGCAGGTACCCGGCGGTCACCTTCGTCATCCCTGCGGTCAGGGTGTCGAGCGCCAGCACGCCGTCGGGCAGCTGCTCCACAGGGGACGCGATCACGTCGTCGGGGTCGGGCTGCGTGGGGTCGGTCATGGTGTGTGCAGTTCCTCCTGGTCCCCCTGGTCCTCGATCGTCGGGTGGGAACCCGATCCGTCGGAGACGAGCAGCGGGGGGCTGCCCTCGGGCAGGGTGTCGTCCAGACGGCTCGAGTAGGCGATCAGCTCGTCGATCAGGTCATGACGGTGCAGGTACGTGCTCGAGACGGCCTGGATGATCGCGGCGGCGGGCAGCGCCAGGAGCGCGCCCATGGCACCCAGCAGCGTGGCCCCGACGATCACGCTGACGAAGGCGACGGCGGGATGGATGTCCATCGTCACCGCGCTGAGCCGTGGGGCGACGATGTAGTTCTCGACCTGCTGGTAGACGATGATGAAGCCGAGGACCCAGAGGGCGTCCACCGGGTCCTGGGTCAGCGCGACGATGACGACCAGCGTCCCGCCCAGGTAGGTCCCGACGACAGGGATGAACGCGCCGGTGATCCCCACCCACACGCCGAGCGGTAGCGGGTAGGGGACACCCAGGATCGCCACGAACGCCGCGGTCGTGGAGCCAGCGATGACGGCCAGCAGGGCCCGGGAGTAGATGTACCCTCCGGTCTTGGCGACCGCGATCTCCCACACCGCGAGCAGCTCGCGCTGCCGGTGCTGGGGGAGGGGGCGGGCCAGCGCAGCCCTGAAGCGGGGCCCGTCGGCCACCATGTAGAACGACACCAGCAGCACCGTGAGGAACTGGAACACGACGCCGACTGCGGTCGCGCCGATGCCGACGACGCTGCCGGCGGCACCCAGCACGTTGCCCGTCGCGACCGTCGCGAGGTTGCCGGCGCCCAGGTCACGTCCCAGCCGCGCGAGCTCCTGGTTGAGGTCGGCGTTGGCGTTCAGCTGCAGGTCCACCAGCGGGAGGCGCGCCAGGAGCGCGTTCAGCTCGGCCACCGACCGGGGGAGCGTGCGCAGCAGGTCGCCGACCTGGTCGACGAGCAGCGGGATGATCGAGCCGAAGCCCGCCACCACGACCAGCAGCGTGCCCGCGAACACGACAGCGGTGGCGCTGCCACGTCGCCAGCCATGACGTGAGAACCACTGCACGGCCGGCTCCACGGCGAAGGAGATGAACAGGGACACCAGCAGCATCAGGAGGACGGACCGGAGTGACCGGATGATCCCGATGGCGCCGTAGGTCAGCACCAGGACCACGATCAGCGCCACGACCTTGCGCGGCTGCGGCAGGATGCCGTCCTCGAGGAGCGGTGTGCGGACGCGTGCGCGGCCCGCCAGCGGCCCCACGGGCCCGTCGGTCGGCAGCTGCGCGCCCTGCTCCGTCATCGTGGTGGACGCTATACCGCCGGACGGTGCAGATCACTCCATCACGTCGGTCGCCGGATCACTCCATCACGTCGGCCGCCGGATCACTCCATCACGTCGGCTGCGGGATCGCCGTCCAGGCGACGCATGATCAGTCCGGCCCGGGGCTTCGGCCGGAACCATGTCGTCTTGGCGGGCATCCGTGTGCCGGCCGCCGCGATCTGCAGGACCTGCGCCGCCGTCGGCGGGCTCAGCAGCACAAGCGCTCCCGGCGCCCCCGCCTGCAGGTGCGACAGCGTCTCGTCCAGATCGAACACAGGTTGGGTCCGACGTCGCGGGTCGATCGCCGGTGCGACCACCTCGGACAGCACCTGGGCGTCGAGCAGCTGCAGCTCCGGGGCGTCCGGGGCGGCAGCACGCCGGACCCCCTGCTCGTCCCCCGCACGCAGGACCCAGATGTCCCGGGCGGTGACCAGCCCGAACGTCAGCCCAGGCATGTGTGCCAGGGCGTCGGCCAGCGACCGCGGGTCCCGGTGCCACGGCAACGGGTGGAACCCCGGGACCTGCGGTGCACCCTCACCGTCCCGGGGCACGTCCCCGTGCACCATGCGGTGCACCGCCCGCAGCTCCGGGCCGTGCTGCTCGGCGTCGACCAACCACGCCGTCGCCCGCCCCCAGCGTCCCGCGGGCAGCCCGCCCGCCAGCCTGGCCGCCACGATGTGCTGTGCGGCCGCGATCCGGTGGTGACCGTCGGCCAGCACCGCCGTCACGTCCCGGTGGCCCTCGACGATCAACGCCAGGTCGGCAGGATCGTCGATCCGCCACAGCCGGTGGTCGATGCTGGCCTCGTCGGTGAAGGCGACCAGCGGGGGACGGGCGCGTGCCCGGTCGATGACCGCGGCGACGTCAGCCGACGTCCCGCCGACGTGGAGCGCGACGACGGGTGTCAGGTCGATCGGTACCTCCTGCATCCGCTGTGCGCGGAGGACGGCACGTTCCGCCTCGACGTGCTCGTGCAGCAGCAGGGTGCCGTCAGCCAGGTCCTGCAGGTCGAGGGCGGCGACGATGCCGCGCTGGACCGTGGGCACCCCGTGGCGCAGCTCGTGCTCCTCGTACAGGTACATCGCCGGCGCCGTGTCCTCCACGAGCACCCCGGTGCGCTGCCAGCGGTCCAGCGTCGCGCGGGCCTGCTCGAAGGCGGCGAGACCCTCGCCGGCGATCAGCTCCAGGACCGTGTAGGGGTTGGCAGTCCGGTGTGCGGCGTAGCGCAGCCTGTCGAGCTCGTCGTAGGGCGGGGCCGACGTCTCGAGCCCCGGCCCTGCGACGTCGGGGTCGTAGCGCAGGGCTCTGAAGGGGGCCAACCTCACGTCGTTGCGTCTCCTGGGTCTGCTCGTCAGCGGCCCTGACCGGATGGCCCGCACGATCATGTGCCGGGCAGGGGCTATCCTCCACGGCGCTCGGCCGTCCGGCGCCGAACGGGATACCCGCCAACCAACCCGGAGCGAACCTGTGGAATCTGCGTGGAGAAAGTACCTCGACCTGGCGACAGGGCTCACCGACGTGACACGGCGCAAGGCGGAGGACGTCGTCAAGGCGCTCGTCGCCCGCGGTGAGGTGGCGGCGAACGCCAGCGAGAGCATGGTCGACGCCCTCCTCGGACAGGTCGAGCACAACCGGAAGGCCCTCCAGGACCTGATCGGCAAGGAGGTCGACCGCGCGCTGTCCAACATGGACCTGGTCCGCAAGACCGCGCTGGACGCACTCGAGAGCCGCATCGGCCTGCTCGAGCGCGTCCGGGGTGGCGATGGTGACACCACGCCGTCCGAGGAGACCGCCCAGCTGGCTGCCCCGGCCGCGAAGAAGGCAGCCCCCGCCAAGCGGGCTGCCGCGAAGACGACCACAAAGAAGGCGACGAAGAAGGCTGCGTCGCCCCGGAAGGCCACCGCGAAGAAGGCTGCACCTGCGGCGAAGAAGGCTGCACCGGCCAAGAAGGCTGCACCGGCGGCGAAGAAGGCGACGTCCGCGGCGAAGAAGACCACGCCCGCGGCGAAGAAGGCTGCACCGGCCAAGAAGGCCACGCCCCCCGCGAAGCCGGCTGGTGACGACAGCTGACCGCCATGGATGAC
>JBFKGB010000318.1:0-4525 GCA_041633535.1 Euzebya sp.
ACCGCCCCCGCCACCACCCGCCTGACCCCGGCCCTGGTCAGCCGTCGGCCTCGTCCCGTGCGGCGAGCGCCAGCGATGCCATGACCCCGTCGGGCAGCACGGCACGCCCGCCGATGGTGTGCAGCTCGTCGACCAGGTAGTCGACCCGGCGTATCGCCGACAGGGCCGGGACCCCGCCTGCGGCCTGATCGGGATGGACCAGCAGCAGCGCCCCGCCTGACGCGGCCACGGCAGGGCCGGCCGCCAGGGCGTCGGGGTAGCTGAGCCCGGTGGCCAGCCACGTCGAGGCAGGGTCCACGCCGTCCGCCGTCCCCATCAGGTGGGCGATGGCCGACGTCTCGAAGCGTGTGGCACCCGCCAGACGGGTCACGTCGTCGACCAGGTCCGACACCGCCGTCTCGACCTGGGCCGACACGGCAGCGGTGCCGCCCAGGACGATGACCTGGGCCCGGTCGGCCAGGGCCTCGGCCGTCGCCGGGGGCAGCGCGTCGCGGTCGGTCAGCAGCACCGGGATGCCCGCGGTCGCGGACCAGGCGCCCACGGCGAGGGCGTCCGCCCAGGGGGCGCTGGCGTCCTCGCCGAAGCCGCGGGCCAGGAAGGCCCGCTGGCCACCGACCTCGGCCGCGACCAGCGCAGCGGTCTCGGCACGGCCGGCCCCGGCGATCCGACGGACGGTGCCCACGCTGTCCACGGCGGCGATCTGCGCCTCGACCTGCGCCGACAACGCGACCGGACCGCCCAGCAGGACGACGCGCTGGGCGCCCAGACGGCCGATCTCCTGCAGCAGCGCTGCAGGTGCTGACGTGGCGTCGCTGAGGAGGAGCGGGGCGGCCAGCCCACCGGCCAGGGCGGCGCCGGCCAGGGCGTCGGCGTACCCGCCCGCGGTGGCGACCACCACGTCGGCCGCACCGTCGGGGAAGGCGGCGGTGGACAGCGCGACGGCCGTCGTGATCCGGTCGGCCCCCGCGGTCCGGTCGGTCAGGACCGGGCAGCCGGGGAACGGGTCACCCACGGCAGCAGCAGGCGGGTAGGCCGTGCCGCCCGTCGCGGCCGTGGTCGCGAGGTCCCCCAGCGTCCGGCCCGCGAGCGCCAGGAGGGCCTGAGCGGTCGTCGACGGCAGGTCGGTCTGTCCTGGGCCCGGATCCTCGGGCGTCGGCTCGCCGGCGGTGTCACGCATCGACGTCGGGAACGCCCCGCGGTCGGTGCCGTGCCAGCCGCACCCCAGCATCTCGGCCCGCAGCACCTCCTGCGGCCCGCCTGCGGTGCCGTCCCACGACCGGTCGGGCGCAGCGCCCGTGGTGGCCCGGATGGCCGCGATGGCCTGGGCGGTGGCCCGTGGGCTCGCCACCAGCCCCGGGGCCCGGGCGAAGGCACCGGTCCCGTCACCCGCTGCGCGGAGGTACCGCTGGGTCTCCTCGTGCCGGTCTGTGGCGCCCGCGACCTGCTGGGCCTGGGCGGCCAGGCTGGTCGAGGCGGTGTCGGCGGGCAGGATCTCGCAGGTCGTCGTCGAGCGGCTGGCCGGGTCGCGGTAGGCGGGCCAGCCGCCGTTGGGACAGCGCTGCCCCTCCAGCCACGTCAGGGCCGCGGCGTCGGCGGGTTCGCCGGCGGCGTGCAGCGCCAGGATCGCCAGGGCGTGCCCGGGGACGGCCTGGTCGGTGTCGACCTGTCCGTACAGCCCGGCGTCCGGACCTGCAGGCTGCTGACGGTCCCTGATGGTTGCCACCAGGTCGGTCCCGCTGGTGCCCACCGTGGTGACGTCCACGCCGGTGAGCGCGAGCGCCAGCGTCTGCAGCGCCAGCGACGGCGTCGACGCCTCGTCGGGGCTGACGCCGTCCTCTGCGACCGCGTCGAGGTCCTGCACGATCCGCACCGCGATCCGGTCCGCGGCCTGGCGCCCCACCTGGGCCACACCCAGACCCATCAGCGTCCACGCCCGCTCGCTGGCCGAGTCCCCGCCGACCACAGCCCCTGTGGCGGTCACCAGCCGCGACAGGTGTCCACCAGCGAGGGCGACCGCGTCGGCGTCGTCCACGGCCGGGCCCGGGTCTGCAACGGCCCGTCCAGCAGGGCCGGTCGTCGTCAGCCCCAGCACCAGCAGCAGCGTCAGGGGGAGCAGCCACCATCGGGTGGAGTGCGTCACGGCGTCGGTGCCCTGCTGGCGCGGGTCGGCTGCCATCAGACCCGTGCGGAGGTCCCCTGGGCCTTGACCGCCCGGCCGGCGCGTCGGGCTGCCCGCTCCATCGGGTGGCGGGCGTAGCCGTACCGTGCCAGCAGGTACCAGTAGACCGGTCCGGTGAGGGGGCCCAGCCGCTCGGCCTGTCGGGTGTGGGCCAGCTCGTGGGCCATCAGCGCCTCCGACGGCACCCCGCGGGCGATCACCACGTGGCCCAGGGTCGTCGCGGCGAAGCCCCCGCGCGTCAGCAGCAGGCCGGGGATGCCGCCGACCTCGCCGAAGACCAGGACACCGTCGCGGACCGTGGGGACACGGCCCGACAGCAGACCGACGATCAGCCCGCCCACGGTGGCCGGCGCGGCCCAGACGTAGGCCAGCACCCGTCCGACGGTGGTCCGGGGGACGGGCGGGACCCAGCCGGCCAGGTCACGGACCCAGTCGGGCTCGCCGGGCCGGCTGACCAGATGGGCGTCGGCGCTGGCACCCAGCGGTGCACGCTCGCGGGGCAGTGGGACGCCCGCACCGCTGCCGTCGGCCGGCGGGTTCAGGTTCCGGCGCATCACGTAGGTCCCGATCGCCGCGGCGAGGATCGCCAGCAGCAGCGAGGGGGAGCGGAGCAGTCGGGTCATCACAGCAGTCCTGGATCATGGGTGCGACCCGCGGTGGCGGGCCGTCACACGACGATAGCGACCAGCAGCGCCCGAAGGGCACGACACACCCGGCATGGCAGACTTGCGTGACGCCCATGGATACCCGTCGCCGCCTCGTCTACGCCACCACCGCCGTCATCGCCGTCGTCTGGGTCGTCCTGGACCAGGCCACCAAGATGGTCGCGGTCCGCACGTGGTCGGTCGAGCCGCCACGCGACCTCGGACCGGTCATCCTGCGGCTGATCTACAACGAGGGTGGCGCGTTCTCGCTGCCGATCCGGCTGCCGATCCTGTTCGTGGCCGTGACGGTGATCGTCGTCGTCCTGGTCGCACGGGCGCTGCCCGACACCCGGTCCCTGCCGCTGGCGAGCGCCTACGGTCTTGTGGTGGGTGGGGCAGTCGGAAACGGCCTGGACCGGATCTTCCGGGACGGTGCCGTCGTGGACATGATCGACCTGGACTTCCCGCCGCTGGAGTCCTTCCCGGTCTTCAACGTCGCCGACATCGGGATCACCGTCGGGGCGGCGCTCGTCGCCGTCCTCATGATCATCCACGAACGACGTGCGGCGGCTGGGCCCGGCCCCGCCGTGCTGGAGTCCGCCGTGCAGGAGCGGGACGGCGCGTCGTCGCCCGACGCCGAGGAGGGCCCGCTGCAGCCTGCAGCCAGCGCCACCTCGAGCGCCGAGGCCGAGGACCGCACCGACACCTGAGACAGGTGGGCGGGTACCGTCCCGGCATGAGCGAACTGCTGAGGCGACAGGTCCAGCCCGGTGAGGACGGGGTCCGTCTGGACGTCCTGCTGTCGGGATGGCTGGACGAGTCGCGGTCCCGTAGCCAGGCGCGGATCAGCGGTGGCCAGGTGACCGTCGACGGACAGGCGCTGTCGAAGTCCACGAAGGCGCAGGCGGGCAGCACGGTGCTGGTGCTCACGGCGCCGCCGCGCCCCAAGCCGGTCCCGCCGACCGTCGAGATCCGCTACCGCGACGACGACATCGTGGTGGTGAACAAGCCGAGCGACCTGGTCGTCCACGACGGGGCCGGGGTCCGCGGTGCCACGCTGGTGGATGCGCTGCGGGCCCAGGGCGTCCCGCTTGCACCGGGCGAGGACCCGCGTCGACCCGGCATCGTGCACCGGCTGGACCGGGGCACCAGCGGCCTGCTGGTCGTCGCGACGTCCCCCGCGGCCATGACCGCGCTGAAGGCCGTGTTCGCCGACCACTCCGTGCACCGTGAGTACTGGGCGCTCGTCGAGGGGTTCCTGGAACCCCCGATGGCCACCATCGAGGCCCCGATCATGCGGTCGACCTCCAACCGCACCGCCTTCACGACCGGCGACGGCGGCCGTCACGCGATCACGCACTACACGACCGTGGCGTTCCACCGGGACACCTCCGAGGTCGAGGTCACCCTCGAGACCGGCCGCACCCACCAGGTGCGCGTGCACCTGCGTGCCGTCGGCCGACCGGTCGCGGGGGACGCCCTCTACGGCGCCACCGCCGCCAGGTCCAAGGCGCTGGGTCTGACCCGTCAGGCCCTGCACGCCCGCCGTCTGGCCTTCGACCACCCGGTGACGGGCCAGCGGATCGACATCACCGAGCCGCTGCCCCCCGACCTGGCCGAGGCGCAGCGCCGCGCCAGCCTCTGACCGCCCTCGGCCCCAGCCGTCGGGCGCGGCCGTTGGGTGGGGTTCGCACGCCCATCC
>JBFKGB010000319.1:0-4512 GCA_041633535.1 Euzebya sp.
CCAGCTGACCACCGTCGGCCTGCCCGAGGGCGTGGACGAGGCCCGACTGCGCCGCCGCCTGCTGGATGAGCACGGCATCGAGGTCGGCGGCGGGCTGGGCGCCTTCGCCGGCACCGCCTGGCGCATCGGCCTGATGGGCCACTCCGCCAGCGAGCGCAACGTCGAGCTGGTCCTCGGGGCGATCGAGGGCTTGCTGGGCTGACCCGTCGGCGCACGCCGTCGGGCTCTCGGGCGCCAGCCCCCTCAGCGCGCCTCGGTCCAGACGTAGTCGATCTGGGTGGCGACCGCCTGGGCCAGCGCGCGATCGGTGAACCGCTCGACCAGGTGCAGGGCCATCGCGATGCCCGAGGACAGCCCGCCGCCGGTCACGACGGTCCCGGCGTCGACCCAGCGGACCCCGTCGGTCGCGTCGACCCCGAGGGCCTGCAGCCCGGTCACGTCCTCCCAGTGGGTCGTGGCGGGCACCCCCTCCAGCAGCCCGGCCCGCTGCAGCAGGAAGGCCCCGGTGCAGACCGACGCCACCACACCGGTGCGTGGCGCCAGCTCGGCCAGGTCGGCGGCCACGTCGACCGCGGACAGGTCGACCGCACCTGACACGATCAGCAGGTCAAGGTCGGGGGCGTCCGCAGGCCGCAGGTCCGCCTCGATCCGCAGGCCGCCGTAGGTCGCCACGCGGGGCGGCCCGATCGTCAGCAGCTGGAACGGCGCGGTGCCGCCCCCGCGCTCGCGCAGCCGGTTGGCAGTCAGCAGGACCTCGTAGGGTCCGGCCAGGTCCATCAGGTCCAGGTGCTCGAAGGTCAGCAGGCCGACGGTGGTCGTCACAGGGGTGTCTCCGACGGGGACGAGGGGCGGGTGAAGGTCGTCAGCACGACCTCGATGGTCGCGTCCGTTGTCGCCGACAGCGCGGTGGCACGCCCGGCCAGCTCCTCGGCGGAGGAGTGGAAGCCGGCAGGGCCCATCAGCGCCAGGTCAGCGGCCATCGCACGGTCCAACGTCACGGTCGACGTGACGGTCTGCGTCCCGGTCCGCGACAGCACCGGCGCCATGGCGTCCTCCAGCCGCGTCTGCTTGTCCGCACCGATGCCCAGCATCCCCAGCGGCTCGGCGATCTCGGCGAGGTGCCCCGGCCCTGGTGTGACGACCACCACCCGGCCGCCGGGGGCGAGCACCCGCGCGAACTCCGTGGCGTTGCGCGGCGCGAAGCTGACCAGCACCGCGTCGATGACCCCGTCGCGCACGGGCAGCCCCTCCACCACGTCGGCGCCCACCGCGCCGATCCGGGGATGGGCGCGTGCGGCACGGCGCAGCGCCGGCCTGGAGGAGTCCAGCGCGACCCCCCTACGGCCCGCCGCAGCGTCGACGACGACGGCCGTGTGGTGTGCCGTCCCGCACCCCACGTCCAGCACGGTCAGGGCGTCCGGGCCGACGGCCGTCACCAGGGCCGCGCTGACGTCGTCGAACATGCCGCTGGACTGCACCCGCTGGCGTGCGTCCACCATCCCGGCCGTGTCGCCAGGGTGCCTGATCCCGGCCCTGCTGAGCGTCACGAAGCCCTGTCGAGCGACGTCGAAGGCGTGCCCGCCATCACAGCGCAGCACCCCCTCGGACAGCATGACGCCTGCCCCGCAGACGGGGCAGGCGATCACGTCGAGGACGGCGTCCAGCGACACCTAGTCGCGGGAGTTGAGCTTGGCCAGCAGCCGCAGGATCTCCAGGTACAGCCAGACCAGGGTCACCAGCAGACCGAACGCCGCGTACCACTCCGTCTTCGCCGGCAGGCCGCGGGCGGCGGCTTGCTCGATGAAGTCGAAGTCCAGCGCCAGGTTCAGCGCGGCCACACCGATGATGACGACGGAGATGCCGATGGACAGCATCGAGGTGCCGTTCAGCAGCCCGAAGTTGACCCCGAACAGGCCCAGCACGAACGAGGCCAGGTAGGTCAGGAAGATCGCACCGGTCGCCGCCATCACGATCATGCGGAAGCGCTGGGTGACCTTGATCACCCCGGTGCGGTACAGCACCAGCATCACCGCGAGCACGCTGATCGTGCCGACGGCCGCCTGCGAGGCGATGCCCTCCAGGCCCGGCTGGTTCTCGTACAGGGCGGTGATCGCCCCGATGACGACGCCCTCGACCACGGCGTACGCCGGGGCCAGGACGGGAGCCAGGTTCGGCTTGAAGCTGATCGCGATGACCAGACCCAGACCGATCACCACGCCGCCGATCAGGGCGACGGGGTAGGCGCTGACGGGCAGCAGCAGCCCGGCGGCCACGGCCGAGACGATCAGCAGGCCCAGCAGGGCGAGGGTCTTGTAGATCGCACCCTCGACGGTGAAGGCGTCGGTGCGGCTGCCGGCCACGGGGCCGCCGCCGAACGGGCTGGTCTGGCCGCGGTAGGCATCGCCGGACCGGCCGTCGTAGGCACCGCCTGCCTGGCCCCCGAAGGGACCGCCGTAGCCACCGGCGTAGCCGGGCTGGCTGCCGCTCTGGCCGGACTGGCCGCCGAGACGCTGGAACGCTGACTCAGACAGGGTGGGGTTGGAGGTTCGCATCACCCACCAACATATCCCCGACCACACCCCCGCGATACCTGACGGCGGGTAGCCCGCGGCGGCGTCACTCGGAGCTGACGACGAAGCTGGCCGCCCGGATGAACACCGCGGAGTCCAGGATGGAGTCGCTGGCGTCGGCGATGGCGAGCTTCAGGTGGTTGGAGCCGCCGGCGACGATCGGCGCCTGGCAGGGCAGCACGGTGGTCAGACCGTCCATCTCGATGTCCAGCGGCGCGATGCCAGAGGACGGGTCCTGCTCGTTGGGCCGGAAGAACCCGGCGTTGGCGCCGGCGTTGATCGTGTTGACGCTGACCGGTCCACCGCCGACGAGGGCGCAGTTGGTCCCGTTCACGTAGAAGGCGAAGACGTCGTTGAACGAGCTGCCGACGTACTCCTGGTACTCCTCGGACCCGAACACGTACTCGAAGGCGACCGTGCCTGAGCCCGGGGCGGCGACGAAGTCGAACTCGAGCACCACCCCGTCGAAGGTCTCGTTGCCGGACAGGGCCGTCAGCTGCGGGTCGCCGGGCGTGTCGAGGATCCCGGAGGTCCCGCTGGAGCTGTTGGGGCCGACCACGTCGTCGATGCTGCCGGTCGACAGCACGATCCCCTGCTCGAAGCCGACGACCTGGCCACCGCCGGCGAACAGCCCGGCCCCCTGCGATGCGCTGGTGAGGGTGGCGTTGAACACCTGGACGTCCTCACCGACCAGGTTGCTGGCCAGCTGCCGGGCGTCCAGCTGCGGGCCGCTCTGCACCACCGACAGCCCGCCCTCGGGGTTGGGGACGAACGTGGTGAACGTGAAGATCTCGGTCTGCCCCAGCCCGCCCTGCTGCGCGAAGCCACCGGTGCCGACCACGAAGTCGATGGTGAGCGTGCACGAGACCTCCGGCAGCGGGTCGGCCAGGGTCACGGTGACGGTGGCGGTGTCACCCACCGACACGGGACCCGGCAGGCACGAGCCGCTGGCGCGCACATCGCTGATGGGCCGTCCTGCGCCGTCCAGCTGGACGGTCACGGTCTGGCCGGGTGCCACGACGGACCCGTCGGGTGTGTCGGTGCTGAACGTCGCGGCCGCCGGCAGACCGGCGGCGACACGCGCCTGCTCGCAGGCCGCCGGGAACGCCACACACGTGATCGGCGTGTCGGACATGCCGTTGGTGCCGGACGCCAGGAACTCCGCGGAGGAGCCGGGCAGGATGCCACCGCTGGTCAGCACGATCGGGGCCTTGAAGAAGGCGGCGTGGGCGGCCGCGGCCAGACCCCCCGCCCAGGCGTTGCCGAACTGGCTGTCCACGATCAGAACCGACGCGGCGTCCGCGGCGCTCTCGATCCCCCGCTTGCTGTCGATCTCGATGGCGGTGCCGAAGCGGTCCTCGCCGGCGATGCGCTCGACGTCGAAGCCCAGGTCGGTCAGCTCGGTCTCGACCGCCGTGCTGATCGCCGCGGTCCCGCCGATCAGCTTGATGTCGGTGATGACCGAGGAGGTCAGGTAGCTGCGGGTCGAGGCGGTCAGCGCGGCGCTGTCGGTCAGCATGACCGGCCAGCCCTCCTCGGCCGCCCACGCCCCCACCCCGAGGGTGTCGGCGAAGGCCTGCGTGTCGTCGGTGGAGCCGGCCGACGGGTAGGCGCGTGCCAGGATCGCGGTCGTGGCGTCGGGGACGTCGGTGCCGGCGATCGTCGTCGCCGTGGTGAACCGGGTGTCCCCGGCACGACGTTCGATGGCGACGCCGAGGGCCGCGATCTGGTCCTCGACGTCCTGCCCGACCGCCTGGGTCCCGCCGAGGATGATCACCCGGTCGGGTGCGAGCCGCTGCAGCTCACCAATGACCCGTTCGGGCACGGCCCCGGACCGTGGCACCAGCAGCATCGGCGCGGTGCCCTGCAGGACACCTGAGGCCAGCGCGTCGGCGAACCGGTCGTCGCGGGCCACCACCACGGTGGAGGTGTCGGTCAGCGG
>JBFKGB010000320.1:0-4481 GCA_041633535.1 Euzebya sp.
CGGGCGACCAGCGATGCGGCGAGGTCCAGGCGCCGGCGCATGCCGCCTGAGTAGGTCTTCACCGGCCGTCCGCCCGCCTCAGCGAGGTCGAACTGCGTCAGCAGCTCCGTGGCGCGCTGCCTCGCGTCCTTGCGCTTCTGCCCGTACAGCTCGCCGACCATCTCGAGGTTCTCGAAGCCCGTCAGGTACTCATCCACCGCAGCCGACTGCCCCGACAGCCCGATGCGTTCCCGCACGCCCTGCGGGTCGGTGCGCAGGTCGATGCCCGCGACCGTCGCCTGCCCCTCGTCGGGGTCCAGCAGGCTGGTCAGGATCCGCACCGCCGTGGTCTTGCCGGCACCGTTGGGTCCCAGCAGACCCAGCACGGTGCCCTGCGGCACGGTCAGGTCAAGACCGTCCAGGGCCGTCAGATCGCCGTAGCGCTTGACCAGCCCGCGGGCGGTGATCATGTCGGTCATGTGCGCACCCTACGCCCCACCTGTGACGCCCGACCGGATCAGGACGGCGGGATGCCGTAGGTCTGGACGAACCGGTCGTCGTCGGTGAACCCCTCCAGCTCCAGCTCCGGGATGGCGGGGGCCACCGCCTCGCGCTGGATCGTGACCCGGAAGTCCTGGCCGGGCACCGGCTCGCGGGGCCCGATCGACTGGGTCACCTCGAAGTAGGGGGTGGACCAGAACGTCACGGTCACCGAGTCCTCGGTCGTATGGGTGTCGACCAGGATCCAGTACGGCGTGTTGTTGTTGAGCTCCAGGTCCACTCCCGGGTAGTCGATCGTGGCCTCGCGACCCGCCGGGTAGCGCTCGAACCAGAAGCTGTGGGGGCGGTGGGTGATGATGTCGACGCCGGCGAACCACATCGCGTTGAAGAACGTGGTGGCGAACTGGCTGACCCCGCCGCCGACGTCGCTGACGAACTCGCCGTCAAGGATCGCCCCGGCGGCCACGAAGCCGTCCTCCGCGGTCCGGCGACCGACCGCGTGGTTGATCTCCAGGTTCGCGCCCGGTGGGACCAGCGTGCCGTCGAGGATCTCCGCGATCCGCCGGATGTTGGTGTTGCGCACCTCGCCGGGTGTGAAGAACGTCGTGTAGGTGCTGACGGGCTCGACGACGCCCAGCAGCGCCGGGTCCGCGTCGGTGACCGGCTCGCCCTGCACCTCGGCAGTGCGCAGCGGGGTCTGTGCCGCCTCGACGACGGCGTCGACGGTGTCGGCCAGGTCGGGCTCGAGCCCCGGCTCGCGCAGGGTCGCGACCAGGTCGCCGGTGACGGTGCCGACGTCGGCGTAGGCCGCTCGGTCGGCGGGTCCGCCCGGACCTGCCTCGCCGGCGCCGCGCTCGGGCACCGGCGAGCGGTTCTCGACCGAGATCGTCATGTCGGGCACGACCGCAGCGCGGTCCAGGAACTCCGTCAGCGCCGCGGGCGGGTCGCTCGGGTCCCCGACGATCTGCAGACGCTGGCGCTGGATGGCGTCGCGGTCGACCTGGGTGGTCAGCAGCTGTCGCAGGTCCGCGGGGGCCAGCAGCAGGCGCACCTCCTCGCGGGTGGGCACGCCCTGGCCGTCGACGGTCTGGGCGTCCTCGGGGACGACGGACGCGGTCAGCTCGACCGGCTCGGCCGTGATCTCCTCCAGCCGCTCCAGCGCCGCGTCGATCGACTCGTTGGTGATGAAGGGCGGCGTCTCCTGACCGTCCAGCTCGACCACGAGGGGCACCGGCCACTGCTCGGCGGGCAGTCCGGCCAGGTCACCCAGGGCCGGCGTGATCGCGTCCAGGACCTGCTGCTCGGTCACGTCGATGCCGGGGACGGGGTCGATGACCTCGACGTCGGTGGCGGTCAGCTGGATGTCGCCGTCGACGGGGTCGCGGGTGACGGCCTGGACCACGTCGTCGAGGTCGGCGCCACCCACACGGACGTCGAGGGGCAGCTCGACGGGGCCGCCGCCGGTGAACCGCTCGATCCACCCGTCGGCGCCGGTCGCCTCCTCCGCCGCGGTCCGCAGGTCGCCCGTGGCCAGCGTCGCGCCCAGGCGTCCGGCGGGCACGGTCGTCGAGCCGGCGACGGTCCGCAGCTCGACCGGCAGCCCGACCAGCCGCGTGGCGACGTCGTCGGCGACCCGAGCGGCCTGTGCCGGTGTGCGCACGGTGACCCCGGCGACCGTGGTCTGGGGCGGCAGGCTCGAGAACGCGACGCGCAGGGCGATCCCGCCGGTGATCAGGACGAGCACGGCAAGGCCACCCACGATCCACCAGATCCGGCTGGTCGAGTGGGTGAACGTGACGCTGGGGAAGTCATCGCTGGCCATCGACCGCACACCGTATGCGCAGATGCTGCCCGCACGGGAACGTTGCCCGCCCGTGCGACGTCGGACGGTGCATGACACGACCACTCCTCCCTGCGCTGACCCTTGCGGTGCTGCTGGCGGCCTGCGGCAGCGGTGGCGTCGGCACGGCCGGCGTCGGCACCGAGGGACCCAGCCAGGCCCCGACGCCGACCAGCACGCCCGTCGCCGAGGGACCGCACGCGGCCGCGGTGGCGGCCCTGGACCTTGCGCGGGCCGACTGGGCGGCGCAGGGGCTGACCACCTACACCTACGTCCTGACCCGGCAGTGCTTCTGTCCGCCCGAGGCCACCGGGCCGTGGACGGTCAGCGTCGAGGACGACGTCGTCACCGCGGTCACCGCAGCGGACGGCAGCGACGTGCCGCTGTCAGGCGGGTTCTTCGAGTTCGGCACGATCGAGGACCTGCACGACCTGATCGGTGAGATGCTGGAGGGGCCGGAGTCGACCACGCCGTCCGGTTCGTTCGACGCCCAGGGCCTGCCACAGGGCCTGTACGTCGACCCCGAGCCGATGATGGCGGACGAGGAGGCGACCTTCACCGTCACGCTGGGCCAGCCCGACGTCGACGGACCGGCGGTGGATGAGGGAGTTGGCAGCCCGGCATCCGGCAGCCCGGCATCCGGCAGCATGGCCGAGCCGCTCAGCGAGTCCGTCGTGTGGGCCACGGGGCAGCCCACCGACCCGGCTGAGGTCTTCACGGCCCAGCCGGTGTGCGGGCCGACCGACGAGCTGCTGGGCTACACCGTCACCGGAGAGGTCCCCACCGGGGAGCCGCTGGCCGACGCCCAGGCCCGTCTGACCGGTCTGGGCCTGGACGTCACGATGGGTGAGGGGACCCTGTCGGCGGCGGGCACCACCTCGACCGGCGCACCGGTCACGATCACGCTGGACGGGACCCGGGCGACGATCGTGCTGGAGCTCGAGCAGATCCCCAGCGGCTACGACCTGCCGATCACCAGCATGTGCGGCTGAACCGACGGTCGGTGTCCGGGGCGGGACGTACGGTGGGGCGATGAGCGACACCCGTCCCCCTCGCCGGTCCGGTGCCAGGCGGCTGGGCGGTCTTGCAGGGGCGATCGTGGACGCCACCGTCCAGGGGGTCGACATCGACGCCGCCCTCGCCGGGGTGGACGTCGATGACCTGCTCGACCGCGTCGACGTCAACGCCGTCCTGGACCGCGTCGACGTGAACCGGCTGCTGGACCGGGTCGACGTCGACCGGCTGCTGGACCACGTCGACGTGAACCGGCTGCTGGACACCGTGGACGTGAACCGGCTGCTGGACCGGGTGGACCCCGACCGGCTGCTGGACCGCGTGGACCCGGACCGTCTGCTTGACCGCGTCGACGTCGAGCGCCTGGTCGCCCGGGCGGGGATCGCCGAGATCGTGGCCTCCTCCACCGGCGCCGTCGCCGGTCGTGGCCTGGACACCGTCCGGCGTCAGATCGTCGGGCTGGACGTCATCCTGATGCGGCTGCTGTACACGCTGACCGGTCGGGACACGGCGAAGGTGCCGATCGGGCCGGGCGAGCGGACCGCCACCGGCGAGCTGCAGACCCCGGACATGGCCGGGGTCGGCGCCCCCGCCGAGATGAGCGGCCACTACGCCGGCCTGCTGACCCAGGCGTTGGCCGTGGCCGGGGACCTGTCGCTGGCGACGACCCTCTACACCCTGTTCCTGACATTGGTCGCCAGCGCGGTCACGACCATCTTCGGGGTCGACCTGGCGGGAGCGTCCCAGAGCGGTCCGCTGTTCGTCGGCGGTCTGCTGGCCTGGCTGGCGCTGTACCTGACGGGCACGTTGGGGATCCAGGGACGCACGCCCGTGATGGCGCTGCTGGGCCTGCGGCTGGTGACCCGCACCGGTGGGGAGCCACGTCCCCGACGGATCCTGGCGTGGGTGGTCGCGTTGCCCCTCAGCCTGCTGTCCCTGGGGGCCGGCTTCCTCGTCATGCTGCTGGGCCGCGAGCAGCTGACCCTGCACGACCGCATCGCCGGGACCGCCGTGGTCTACGACTGGGGCAGCCGCGAGGCCGGCATGCCCAGCCCCCTCACCCGGTTCATCGAGTCCCACTGAGCCGACCCACCGCGCGGCGTGTGGGTGGGGTTCGGCCGCTGGGGCGTGCGAAGTCCACCCGACG
>JBFKGB010000321.1:0-4414 GCA_041633535.1 Euzebya sp.
CGGTCGCCGCGGCGGTCGCCCGACGCACCCTGCAGAGCCCGCCGACCGGGCAGCCGGCTGCACCGGTGGTGTGGCTGGCCGGGACCTCCGGGCTGCCGGACGCCGTCGCCGCCGGCCCGGTCCTGCGCACGGAGGGCGCCCCGCTGCTGCTGACCGCGCCGACCGCGCTGGACCCGCACGCTCGGTTCCTTCTGCAGCAGGAGTCCGTCGGGTCCGTCGTCGTGGTCGGCGGTCCGGCCGTGGTGGGGGAGGAGGTGGTCGATGAGCTGCGCGCGTCCGGCATCCAGGTACGGAGGGTCGCCGGGCCGGACCGGGCGGCCACGGCGCTGGCCCTCGCCGAGGGTCGTCGAGCCGACCGGGTGATGGTCGCCGCCGGTGACGACCCTGCCGACGCCGTGTCCGTGGCTGCGCTGGCCCAGCAGACGCACGGCATCATCCTTCCACCGGGTCCGGCCACCGGCGCGTGGCTCGCACAGCGCTGCGGGCGGACCCCACCGATCACGGTGGTCGGCGGGACTGCCGTGGTGGACGCCCCGACCGAGGCGGGCCTGCGCCGCGACGCCCAGCGCTGCGACGGCCCGCGCGACCCGATGACGGTCCGCGTGGCCGTGGCCACCCCGGGGGCGCCGGGGGAGGCGCAGGCGATCGCCGACCTGGTCACGGGGCCCGACGGCTGGGGGTCCCGTCGCCTGCACCTGGTCGGCGTGGGCACCGACCCGCACCTGGGCATCGTCGTGGGCGATGTCGGCGTGTGCGGCGGGCCCGCGCTGTGCCGTCGTGGCGCCGACATGGTGATCGACGGGGGCGCGTACACGGCGGCGTCCACGGCGACCCGTCGGCGGATGGTCGCGCTGGCGGTCGGCAGCTGGCTCGGCGAGCCCGTCACGGAGGGCTGCCGGGGCGGTGTGATGGACCCACTCGGATGTGCTGGCGCCGCCGTGACGCCCTCACCCGTCGAGCGGGCGGCCGTCGCCGACCGTCATGTGCCCACGATCTCCCTCGCGCTGGCGGGTGACGTCCACGCCGAGCGACACATCGCCACGGCGCTGGCCGAGGGTCGCAACCCCCTGCAGCCCGTCGCCCCCCTCCTGACACAGGCCGACATCGCGGTCGTGAACCTGGAGACGCCCCTGTCCACGCGCGGCACACCGGCCGCCAAGACCTACACCTTCCGCGGACCGCCGGCGATGGCGGCTGCGCTCGCAGACGCCGGGGTGGACGTCGTCTCGCTGGCGAACAACCACGCCCTGGACTACGGCGAGGCGGCGATGCTGGACACTCTGACGCATGCGACGGCGGCCGGCCTGGCGACGGTGGGCGCCGGCGTCGACGCAGACGCTGCCTACGCGCCGGTCCTCATCGACACCGTCGCGGGCCGTGTCGCCGTCCTCGGCCTGACGCGGGTCCTGCACACCCGTGCCTGGGAGGCGACCGCGACCCGGGCAGGCATGGCGTCGGCCTACGACGAGGCCGCGGCGGTCCGGGCCGTCGGCGCCGCCCGCGACGCCGCCGACCACGTCGTCGTCGCCATCCACTGGGGCACCGAGCGGGCGGACTGTCCCGACGACGCCCAGCGCAGGCTCGCCAGGCTGCTGGCCGACGCCGGCGCGGACGTCGTCGTCGGCCACCACCCCCACGTCCTGCAGGGTGTCCAGCAGCTCGGTGGGACGCTGGTCGTGTACTCCCTCGGCAACTTCGTCTGGTACCACGACCGTGCCCCCAGCCGCTTCACCGGGGTCCTGCAGGTGGACCTGCCGACGTTCGGGTCGGCGACGTGGCGGCTGGACCCCGCCGAGATCGGGCGGGACGGCTCACCCCACCCGGTCGACGGTGCCGTGGCCGACCACATCCATGGTCGGGTGACCACCCGGTCGCCCGGCGGGTCGGCGGGCTGTCGGTTCCCCTGAGGCGGTTTCGACCGCCGCTGCCGGCACCACAGGCGGACGTCCGCCTCCCGCTACGGTGCGCCCATGCCCCTCGTCAGCGTCATCACCCCCACCCAGCTGCACAACGCCGACCACATCAGCGCGCTGTGGTCGTCGCTGGCCGCCCAGGCGCTGCCCACAGGGTGGGAGCTGGAGTGGCTGGTGCAGGAGGACGGCGCCAGCCCCGGGGTCCGGACGCGCCTGCCCGATGACGCCCGGATCCGCTACGACGCGCTGGGTGTGCAGGTCGGCGGTCCGGCCACACGCAACCACGCCCTGGCCCGCGCCCGCGGTGACGTCGTGGCCGGCATGGACCACGACGACCTGTACGAGCCCGGCGGGTTGGCTGCCCTGATCGAGCCGTTCACCCGCGTGCACGACCAGCCCGTCGCCTGGTCCTGCGGTCGCACCCGCTGGCAGATGGAGGACGGGTCGACCTGGACCAAGGACGACGTGCTGCCGGCCGGTCGTGTGCCGGCCGGCACGGTGGCGACGCACTTCCTGGCGACCGACGACTTCCCCTTCCCCGCGGCCATGGCGGCCTTCGACGCCGACGTGCTGCGGGCACACGGGGGCTGGCCGGCGGTGGCCCGGTCGGCCGACGCGGTCCTGCTGGCCGCGCTGGGTGAGGACTGGGACGGCTGGTGGGTCGCCGCAACCGTCGCGGTGTACCGGCGCTGGTCGGCGCAGAAGACCGTGCAGCCACAGGACTGGGCGATCCGGGACCTGCCCCACGTGCGGGGCCTCATCGCCCAGCGGCGTGCCGCGCGTGACGCCCTGGCCCGCGCGGTCAGTCCCCCGTGGCGACAGGTCGTGTCGGATCGGTGATCCAGTGGCTCCACGACCCGACGTACAGGCGTGGGAGTCCGAGGCCTGCGTGCTCGATGGCCAGCGCGTCGTGGCAGGCGGTCACGCCCGACCCGCAGTAGACGATCGTGTCAGCGTCGGCGCCCAGGTCGCTGTAGCGGGCGTGCAGACGTGGTGGTGCCTGGAACAGACCCTTGCGGTCGAGGTTCTGGCTGAACGGGGCGCTGCGTGCGCCGGGGACATGGCCGGCGACCGGGTCCAGCGGCTCGACCTCGCCGCGGAACCGCTCGGCGGCCCGCGCGTCCAGCACCAGTCCGCCCCGGCCCAGGTGGGCCTGCACGTCCTCGACGTCCACCAGCAGGTCCGTCGGCCACGGGATCGGCTCACGCTCGACGACCTCGACCACCGGGGGTGGACCGGCCACCAGCGGGTCCTCCCAGCCGTCGATCCCGCCGTCCAGCAGCGCCGCTGGTTGCCCCAGTGCGCGCAGGAGGTAGACCAGACGGCCCGCGCTGGCGCCCTGCTCGCGGTCGTACGCCAAGACCGTGTCGCCGGTGCCGACCCCGGCGAGGCCCAGCGCCGTGGCGAAGGCTTCGGGCGTCGGCAGCGGGTGGCGGCCGTCACCCGGCCCGACGGGGCCCGCGGTCAGCGTGTCCCGGTCGACCAGACGTGCTCCGGGCAGGTGGCCGGCCTCGAAGGCGTCCCGTGCCGAACCTTGGGCGATGGACTCCATGTGGAGTATGACGGCGCCGACGGGAAGGGCTGGCTCGGTTGCTGCGGTGACGATCGGACCCATAGGCGCGCAACGCTACGCCGTCGACCCTGCCCCGTGGGGGTGGTCGGTCAGGCGATCCGTGACAGCAGCGTGACGATGACCAGGGCGACCAGCGACAGCATGACCGCCGGCACCGCCGGGTCGACGTGGCGACGACGGCGCCGGGCGGGACGGACCGCACGGGACTGGGCCAGCCAGTACTCCACGGACCGGGTGTCTGCGGCGTGGGTGCGGCTGGTCATCGTGCGTCCTCGGGCTCGTACGGCTGGGTTCCCCAGTATGTATCGGATGGACACTGTACGAAATGACGAATTTGGGGGATTCCAGCGCGGACCCCCGTGCGTACGCACACGACCACCCTCGGGAATGCGTGGCCGGTCGCATCCGTTCGGCCCACCAACGGGTGTGGGGCACCATCGTCCCCACCCGCTCCCGCCCGCGACAGACGGACACACGCGACATGACTCGACACTTCGACCTTGCGATCCTGGGCACCGGATCCGGCAACAGCATCCCCACCGAGGCGATGGAGGACTGGTCCATCGCCATCGTCGAGCCCGACGTCTTCGGCGGCACCTGCCTGAACCGTGGCTGCATCCCGTCGAAGATGTTCGTCCACGCCGCCGACGTCGCCCGCGCCGTGAGGACGGCGGACACCTTCAACGTCAGGGCCTCCTTCGACGGTGCGGACTTCAGGGCGCTGCGTGACCGGGTGTTCGGTCGCATCGACCCGATCGCACGGGGAGGGGAGGAGTACCGGCGGTCGCTGGACCACATCACCGTCTACGACCAGCCAGGGCGCTTCGTGGGTCACAAGCGGATCGCCAGCGGCACCGACACCTTCACCGCCGACCGGATCGTCCTGGCCGCCGGGTCCCGGCCCCACGTGCCCGACATCGACGGGATC
>JBFKGB010000322.1:0-4360 GCA_041633535.1 Euzebya sp.
GTGGCTGCCGGACCGGGGTCCCGCGCACGCCGGCGGTTCTACTTCCGTGACGGCCGCGGGCCGTCGGGCGAGGAGCCCCCCAACGACTGGACCGCGATCTTCGGCGGGTCGGCGTGGACTCGCGTCACCGAGCCCGACGGCACCCCGGGACAGTGGTACCTGGGGGCCTTCACGCCACACCAGCCCGACTTCTGCTGGGACGACCCCGACGTGGTCGAGCACTTCGACCAGATGCTGCGCTTCTGGTTCGACCGGGGTGTCGAGGGCTTCCGGGCGGACGCCGTCACGGTCCTCGGCAAGGCCGACGGCCTGCCCGACCTGGGTCGTGCCGTTCCCTTCGGCCAGGTCGTGGACCATTTCAACCTGCACCCCTCGGGTCATCGGGCGTGGCGGCACTGGCGCGGCGTCGTCGACGACTACAACGCCACCCACCCCGACCGGGACGTGTTCCTGATCGCCGAGGCCTACACCCCCGGGCGCCCTGACGTGTTCCGGCAGTACGTCGCGCACGACGAGTTCCACCAGGGCTTCTCCTTCGACCTGACCCTCAGCGCCTGGCACGGGCCCTCGATGGCCGCGGCGATCGACGCCGTCGTCGCCGAGCTGCTGCCCAGCGGGATCGCACCCGCGTGGACGCTCGAGAACCACGACGTCCAGCGCAGCGTCACCCGTTACGGCCGCGCCGACGCCACCCGGCCCTGGGACGCCACGGTCGGCAACCTCGTCAGCTCCACCGCGCCCGTCGACGTCGATCTGGGCACGCGCCGTGCGCGGGCGGCGTTGCTGCTGGTGCTGGCCCTGCCGGGATCGGTCTTCCTCTACGCCGGCCAGGAGCTCGGCCTGGTCGAGGTGCTGGACCTGCCGCAGGAGGCACGGCAGGACCCGATCGTCGCGCTGACCGACGGGGCCCAGCTGGGCCGTGACGGCTGTCGTGTCCCCCTCCCGTGGACCGTCGCCGAGGACGACGCGCACGGCTTCTCCCCGACGGGCAGCGGTGCCACGCCCTGGCTGCCACAGCCCGCCGGTTGGGGGCGGCTCAGCGTCGAGGCGCAGCAGGACGACGAGGACTCGGTCCTTGGCCTGACCCGTCGGGCCCTGCACCTGCGCCGTGACCTGCCCGGCCTCACCACCGGCGGCTGGGCCTGGGTCGACACCCTGCGCGAGGACGTGCTGGCCTTCGCCCGCGGCGACGTGCTGGTGGTGCTGAACCTCGGTGCCGAGCCCGTCACGGTCCCCGACGAGGTCCGCGCCGACCGCCGGACCGTGCTGTCCTCCACCCCGCTCTCACCAGACCTCCAGACAGCCGGGGAGGTGGTGGCACCGGACAGCTGCGTGTGGCTGGCCCGCTGACGGCGCCGGTCTGCTGAGCGCCCCCGGACCCCCGGTCGGGCACCACGGGTCCCCGCACCGAGGACCCATCAGAGAGAACACCATCCAGGATGAGGAGTCGAAGATGATGAAGAACAGGATGCTGGCAGCGATGCTGCTGGCGCTGGCCATGATCGCCACCGCGTGCGCTGGCGGCGACGGCGACGGCGACGACGGTGCCAGCGAGGCAGCCGGTGGCGACACCGGCGAGGCCTCGGGCGAGATCACGATCCTGCACGCCTTCACGGGCGAGGCCGACATCGCGGGGCTGACCGCGGTGATCGACGGCTTCGAGGCGGCCAACCCCGGGATCACGGTCAACGAGGAGGGGTCCAACGACTTCGAGTCGCTGGCCCGGACCCGGATCGGCTCCGGCACCCCGCCGGACATCATCCTCCACCCGCAGCCCGGTCTGCTGGAGGACTTCGTCAACCAGGGCGTCGTCCAGCCGGTCGACTACCTGGACGCAAGCGTCGGCGACGACCTGATCGGTGGTCTGCTGGACCTGACGACCTTCGACGGGACCAACTACGGCTTCCCGCTGCGCCTGAGCTTCAAGAGCCTGGTCTGGTACAACCAGCCCGTCTTCGAGGAGGCCGGCTACGAGGTCCCCGAGACCTGGGAGGACCTGCTGGCCCTGACCGAGCAGATCGCCGCGGACGGCGAGTACGCCCCCTGGTGCATCGGCATCGAGTCCGGTGACGCCACCGGCTGGGTGGCCACCGACTGGGTCGAGGACGTCCTGCTGCGGGCCATCGGCCCCGACGCCTACGACCAGTGGGTCGCCGGTGAGCTGGACTTCGCCTCCGACGAGGTCCAGGGCGCCATCGAGGAGTACATGGTCCCGATCTGGACCAACGACGACTACGTCAACGGCGGTCGTGCCAACATCGCCCGTGAGGCCTTCGGCACCGCGGTCAACGGCATCCTGAACGGCACCGACGGCGAGTGCGTCCTGCACCGTCAGGCGACCTTCATCGAGGGCTTCATCGCCGAGGCGAACCCCGAGGCCGAGTTCGGCACCGACTACAACTTCTTCTACCTGCCCCCGATCAGCGAGGAGATCGGCAGCCCGGCCCTGGGCGCCGGCGACATCGCCGCGCGCTACACCGACACCGCCGCCTCGCAGGCCTTCATGGAGTACATCGCGACCCCCGAGGCCGGCGAGGGCTGGGCCGAGGTCGGCGGCTACCTGTCGCCCTTCAGCACCTTCGACACCAGCATCTACCCCACCGAGTCCGCCCGGACCTCCGGTGAGCTGCTGGCTGCCGCGGACTTCTTCCGCTTCGACGGGTCGGACCTGATGCCCGGTGACGTGGGCTCCAGCTCCCAGCCCGGTTCCTTCTGGCTGGAGATGACGGACTGGATCTCGGGCAACACCGAGCTGGGTGATGCGCTGGCCGCCGTCGACGACCTGTACGCCGACGTCCAGGGCAGCTAGGCCACACCGATGACTGCCGGACGGGACAGGACGCGCTGCGGGACACCGCGCCGACCTGTCCCGTCCGTCGTTCCGGCCCCCACCCCTCCGACAGAAAGGAACTCCACGTGGTAGGAACGCTCTTCCGGGCGACCGCCTTCATCATCATCGGTGTGGGTGGTGCCGCATTCTTCTTCTACGCCGGCAACTACATCACCGAGAAGGTGATGCCCCAGAAGGCCGGCGACACGATCCGGCCCTACATCTTCATCCTCCCGGCGCTGTTCGTCGTCACGACCTACCTGCTCTACCCGCTGATCGACACGTTCCGACGCAGCTTCTACGCCGACCGCTTCACCGCGGGCGAGCGGCCGTTCGTCGGTCTGGACAACTACCGGGACGCCATCATCGGTGACGGCCTGCCGCCGATCGCCTACATCATCCTGGTGGCCGTCCTGGTCATCGCCACCGTCATGGCCTACACCAAGCGGATGCCCGAGTCGGACCGGCGGCGCGGGCGCTACCGCGGCTACCTGTTCGCGGCGATCGGCGTCGGGCTGCTGGTGACGTTCGTCATCAACATCGCCCTGGACGGTGCGCTGTCGGGTGACAGCCAGACCTGGTCGTCGGTCTACAACAACGTGCTGTGGATCGTCGTGGTCCCCGCGGGGGCGGTCGCGATCGGCCTGCTGGTCGCCGTCCTCGCCGACCGCACCGGGCCCAAGACCGAGAGCATCGCCAAGTCGATGATCTTCATGCCCATGGCCATCAGCTTCGTCGGCGCGTCGGTGGTGTGGACGCTGGTGTACGACATCTCCACCACGGGGGACCAGGTCGGGCTGCTGAACGGGATCCTGCGCGGGGTCGGTCTGGAACCCATCGCCTGGCTGGAGGAGCAGGCGATCAACGACTTCTCGCTGATGGTCATCATGATCTGGCTGCAGGCCGGCTTCGCGATGGTGCTGCTGAGCGCCGCCATCAAGGGCGTGCCCGAGGACACCCTCGAGGCCGCCCGTATCGACGGGGCCAACGAGTGGCAGATCTTCTGGCGGGTCGTCATCCCCCAGATCAACTCCACCATCGTCGTCGTCCTGACCACGATCCTCATCACCGTGCTGAAGGTCTTCGACATCGTCCGTGTGCTGACCAACGGCCGCAACGACACCCAGGTCGTGGCCAACCAGTTCTTCACGCAGTTCGAGAACGGGGCGTACGGCACCGCAGGCGTGCTCGTCATGCTGCTGGTCGTCGCGACCATCCCCTTCATGGTGATCAACGTGCAGCGCTTCAGGGAACAGGAGGCAGGCCGATGAGCGTCGATGTCGCAAACCAGCCGAAGGCCGACGTACCGGTCAAGAAGAAGAAGTCCAAGCTGAACGCCGGTGAAGAACGGAGGTCCGGGTGGTTCACCCGGATCACGCTGCTGCTCGTCGTGGCCATCTGGCTGATCCCGACGGTCGGCCTGATCGTGACGTCGCTGCGCAACCCCGTCGACGCCAACTCCACGGGATGGTGGACGGTCTTCAGCGGCACGGGTGGGATCTCGGTGGAGAACTACACCGACGTCCTGGA
>JBFKGB010000323.1:0-4340 GCA_041633535.1 Euzebya sp.
GTGCTGGCCGGGGCCGAGCCGACCCGTGACCTCCTCCGGGAGCTGCAGGCCTACTCCCGCATACGCGGCCTGCTGGCCCCGGTCGGGGACCGTCAGGACACCGCCCACCACCTGGCACGGGCCGCCGCGGAGGTCCTGGACGCCGACTTCGCCATGATCCTGCCCGAGCCGGGCGCGGACCTCGCGATCGCCCAGCCGCGCTGGGCTCCGTCGCGCCGCGACGGGCTGGAGGAGGCCGCTGCCCTGATCGTGGGGGCGCTGCCCGCCGACGTGCTGGTCATCCAGGACGCCCACGACGCCCCGCTGCCCGCTCCCCTGTCCCCCGAGGACGGCATGGTCGCGATCATGCTGGTGCCCTTGACCTCCCAGGGGTTCCTGCTGGCGGCGCACTCCTCGACGCGCCCACGTGGCTTCACCAGCATGGACGTGGACCTGGGCTCGCTGCTGGCCGAGGCCGCCTCGGTGTCGCTGGCCTCGGCCGACACCGCCGACACGCTGGACCGTCACGTCGAACGCGTCCGGTGGCAGCTGCGCCGCGACCCCCAGACCGGGCTGCCCGACCGTCGTGCGTGGGAGGAGGCGCTGGCGGCGACAGCCCAGGGGGCGGTGATCAGCGTCGGACTGGGCCCGGGCGACACCGACGGGCGTCTGGCCCAGATCGTCGGGGCGGTCCTGCAGCGCCACGCCACCGACACCGACCTGGTGGCCCGGACCACGGCGGCCGAGTTCGGGATCCTGCTGCGCGACGTCACCGACGACCGGGCCGCCGACGTGGCCAGCGTGATCCGTGAGCGGCTGGGCGAGCTGCGTCAGCCCGACGGGTCCCCCATCGCGATGGCGTGGGCGGCGACGCCCGAGGTCGCGAACGTGACCGACGCCTGGCGCGTGGCGATGGGCCGCATGCTGGGCGGCTGAGCCGGGCAGCCGAGCCGGGCAGCCGCTCAGCCGCCGCCCGCGACCGTCATCACGGTCGCGCCGGTCGCCGCGACCAGCGCTGCCGGCGCGATGGGGAACACGGTGTCCGGCGTGCCGGCGGCGGCCCACACGATCTCGTGGACCAGCAGGTCGACGTCGGCCACGACCCGCAGGGGCGCGGGGTGCCCGAAGGGTGCCGTCCCCCCGATGGCGTACCCCGTGGTCGCCCGGACCTCCTCGGCGTCGGCCTTGCGCAGACCGGTCTCGCCGAGCGCCTGTGCCACGAGGTGGGTGTCGACCCGGTTCGCGCCCGAGGTCAGGACCAGGACGGGCCCGCCGTCGCCGACCAGCACGATGCTCTTGGCGATGGCCGCGACCGGGCAGCCGATCGCGGTCGCCGCATCGGCAGCGGTCCGGGTCCCCTCGGGGAACGTCGTCACCTGCACCCGCACGCCTACCTCGGCAGCCGCCTCGACCACGCGCCGGGTCGCGGGCCGGTCCTCCTGCCCGCTCACGCCTCCTCCCCGACCGTCGACGCGGCCTGCACCGCCGCCCGGACCAGGCTGCCCCGTGCGTCGGTCAGGCCGTCGGGACCCAGCCCAACGGCGACGTCGAAGGCCGCCGCGGCCTCAGGCGTCAGGCGTCCGGCGATGGCGACGGTGCGGGCACCCGCGTCACGGCCGGCCCGGGCGACCTCGACCGGTGCCTTGCCGGCCAGGCTCTGGGCGTCCAGCGACCCCTCCCCCGTGACGACCACGTCGGCGCCGTCCAGGCGCAGCCCGACCAGCCCGGTGACGACCTCGGCGCCGCTGCGGACCTCTGCCCCCAGCAGGGCCATGAGGGCGAAGCCCAGCCCGCCCGCGGCGCCGGCCCCCGCGCGGTCACGCCACGGCCCGCCGGGCAGGTCCCGCTCGACGACGTCCGCCAGCCGACCGAGGGCACGCTCCAGCTCCGTCACCGCGGCTGCGTCGGCACCCTTCTGCGGGCCGAACACGTGCGCCGCGCCGTCGGGGCCGAGCAGCGGGTTGGTCACGTCGCTGGCCAGCACGACCGGGGGCAGGCGGTCCGGGCGGACCGGGCGGCCCTCGGCACCCCGGAGGGTCACCGACTCGGCCACCCAGCGACCGCCGACCCGCACGGCGTTGCCGTCCGCCCGCCGCAGCCGGTGGCAGGTGAGCGCGCTGATCATGCCGGCCCCGCCGTCGACGGTCGCCGTCCCCCCCAGCCCGATGATGAGCCGTGACGGCTCCGTGTCCAGCACCGCCCGCAGCAGCTGGCCGACCCCGTAGCTGGTCGTCCGCAGCGGATCGCGATGGGCCTGCTCCAGCCGGGTCAGCCCACAGGCCTGCGCGACCTCGACCACGGCCGTGCCGTCGGGCAGCGCCAGCCATGTGGCCTGCGTGGCGATGCCGCGGGCATCAGCGACCTCGCAGACGTGTCGGACCGCGTCGGGCCTGGCGTGGGCGATGACGTCGACGGTCCCCTCCCCACCGTCGGCGACGGGTGCGAGCGCCAGGTCGTCATCGGGACGGCAGGACCGCCACCCCTCGGCGATCGCCTCGGCGGCCTGGACCGCGCTGAGGGTGCCGGCGAACTTGTCGGGGGCGATCACGACGCGCATGGCGCACGAGGCTAGCCGCGCGCCCCGTGCCCCCACCCCGGCTGGCGGGTATCCTCTGTCCCGTACGAGTAAGTGTAGAACTTACACTAAGTCGGTCGGACGTCACACGTGGCCCGCCCGAGACAGGAGCCATGCGATGTCCACGGTGACGCCGAACTCGACGCTGTCCGAGGCTGCCGACCGCACCCAGCTGCTCATCCTCGGCCGCGGGGCCGACCCCACCTCCGAACGGGGGACGATCTGCCCCGGCGAGGTTCCTGCCGCCAGTGACCCCCACCTGGTCGAGCGCGCCCGTGCCGCCCGGGCCGCCCTCGGCGACTCCGTGTTCGTGCTGGGTCACCACTACCAGCGCGACGAGGTCATCCAGTTCGCCGACGCCCGTGGGGACAGCTTCAAGCTGGCGCAGGAGGCCGCGGCCAACGGTGCCGACCACATCATCTTCTGCGGCGTGCACTTCATGGCCGAGACCGCCGACATCCTGACGCCTGAGTCCACCAAGGTGATCCTGCCCGACCTGGCAGCCGGCTGCTCGATGGCCGACATGGCCGAGATCAGCCAGGTCGAGGCGGCGTGGGCCGACCTGACGGAGGCCGGCATGGGGCCGGGGCGCACCGTCCCGATGACGTACATGAACTCCACCGCGGCCATCAAGAGCTTCACCGGTGTGAACGGCGGCGTGGTCTGCACCTCCTCCAACGCCGAGACGGCGATGCGCTGGGCGTTCGACCAGGGCGAGCAGGTCCTGTTCCTGCCCGACGAGCACCTGGGCCGCAACACCGCCGTGCTGGACATGGGCCTGTCGCTGGACGACTGCGTCCTGTACGACCCGCACAAGCCGATGGGCGGGCTGACCGCCGCACAGCTGGCGCAGGCCAAGGTCGTGCTGTGGAAGGGCCACTGCTCGGTCCACGGAACCTTCACCCCGGCCCACGTCGCGCTGGCCCGCGCCAAGAACCCTGACGTCAAGCTGCTTGTGCACCCCGAGTGCCGCCACGAGGTGGTCACCCAGGCCGACGTGGTCGGGTCCACCAGCATGATCATCAAGACGGTCCGCGAGGCCGCGCCGGGCACCGCCTGGGCGATCGGGACCGAGCTGAACCTGGTCGGCCGCCTGGCCCAGGAGCACCCCGAGCAGGACATCATGTTCCTGAACGACAACGTGTGCTTCTGCGCCACCATGAACCGCATCGACCTGCCGCACCTGGTCTGGACGTTGGAGGAGCTGGCCGCCGGCCGCGTGGTCAACCAGATCGTGGTCGACGCCGAGACGCGGCACTGGTCGAAGGTGGCGCTGGACCGGATGCTGGCGCTGCCCGGCAAGGCCTTCGCCGACTGATCCGAGCACGGGGCCCGGCGGACGGGGCCCGGCGGACGGGCGAACTCCCCTACCAGAAGGACTCGACGTCGACGGCCTCGTCGAAGTCGCCCTCGCCGCCGGGGACGGCGATGTGGACGACCGCGTCGCCGGGGTTGACCAGGGGCACGGTCGAGGCGCCGATGATGATCCCCTCGTAGGGGGACTCCTTGGGGTTGCGGTCGCGGCCGAAGGGTGAGGAGACCGTCCACAGGGGCTGGCCCACCGACACGGTGTCGCCCAGCCCCACCTCCAGGTTGATGATCCCGCCACGGTCGGCGCGGATCCAGTGGGTCTCGTCGGCCTCCAGCGTGGCCAGGTCGGCCGCCTCGACGCCCTGCGGGTCCAGCAGCATCCCCAGGTGGGCCATCAGCCGCTTCACGCCCGCCACACCGACACCGATGGCGTCGTCGTCGAAGCGCAGCGCCTCGCCGGCCTCGTAGGTCAGGA
>JBFKGB010000324.1:0-4337 GCA_041633535.1 Euzebya sp.
CCAGCTGGTCCCACAGCTCGTCGGGCTGGTTCTCCTCCTCAGGATCCGACCAGAACGTCCGCCAGCTGTAGCTCGCCGACTGGGGCGCCCCCGGGTGGGTGATCTCGGCCACCGTGCCGAGCTGCTGCCAGGGCCCCCTGGCCGGGCCTCCCTCGAACAGGACGGTCTCGGTCCGGGTCTCCTCCGTGGTTGGCGTGGGGGTCGGGGTCGGCGACGGCTCGACCGTCGCGGTGGCCACCGGCGTCGGCGACGGCGTGATCACCGAGGGCGTGGGGGTGGGCACGGCGGCGACGGGCTCCTCCCCCAGCAGCCGCGGGACCAGCAGGGCCACGGCCACCAGCCCGAGCACCGCGACCACGGCCCAGGCGAGGACGACCCTCCACCGCGCCGGCTGCTGCACCCCGTGCTGACTGGACACGACCGGGAAGGCTATCCCGCCCCTCCGGATGCCGAAAGTGGTTCATCCACAGGCGCCGGCCTGTGGACAACCCGCTCGACGGAAACGGCAGGATGCCCGCACGATCCGCCGCATGAACGACATCCCAGAGCTGCTTCCACCTCACCTCCAGCCGCCCGTCCGGTCCACGGATGACCTGCACCAGCTGTGGCGGGCCGTCATGGGCCCGTACGGCCAGGACCGCCGCAACCTGTGGTTCCTCATGCTGCACGTTGACGGGTCCGTGACCGGGCTGATCAGCCGGATCGAGGACGTCCCCCAGCGTCCCAGCCCGACGAAGATCGCGACGTTGATCGACGCCCTGGGTCAGGCGCTGACCCTGATCCAGGGCGGGAGCGCCGCCCTGCTGCTGACCAGACCCGGAGACGCGGAGCCGACCGACGCCGACCTGGCCTGGGCCCGCGACCTGCGGCTGGTCGCGCGGGCCCGCAACGTGTTCCTCCACCCGACCTTCCTGGCGACGGACGAGGCCGTCGTCCTGCTGGAGCGGGACCCCGGTCTGGCCGATGCCGCGTAGCCGCCAGTTTGCCGACGCCGCGTAGTCGCCGACTGGCCAATGCGGGACTGCCTCTTGACCGCCCTCGCCCGCCGTGTCCCACTGGGGTCATGGTCATGAGCGACGTGCTGGCCGAGCTGGCCGACACCGTCCGCCCCATCACCCGGCGCGAGTTCAACGCCTGGGGCGCCGACGGCTGGTTCGAGGACGAGCGGGTCGAGCTGATCGACGGGGTGATCGTGGCCATGTCGCCGGAGGGCGGACCCCACGTGCGGGTGGTGATGTGGCTGAACAACCACCTGGCCCGGAACCTGGGCGAGGACCGGATGGTCGGCATCTCCCATCCCTACGAGGTCAGCGAGCTCAGCCAGCCCGTCCCCGACGTCGCGGTCATCACGACCGCCAGGTTCGCCGACCTCACCGACGCGGTGGCGGCCGCCGACCTGGTGATCGAGGTCGCCCAGACCAGCCGCCGCCGTGACCTCGTGGTCAAGGCCCGGCTGTACGCCCAGGCCGCGGTGCCCCAGTACTGGGTCGTCGACCTGGTCCGGCGCGAGCTGGTCGTCCACACCGACCCGCGGGACGGCACCTATCGCAATGTGGTGACCCACGACGAGGGCGAGACGGTCGACGCACTGGGGGTGGCCATCCCGCTGCCGACCCTGTTCGCGCTGGCCTGACCGGGAGGCGTGAGAGTGGGCATGATGCGCACATGACCATCCATGAGATCCCCCTCGCCCCGCTCGCCGGCGGCCAGCCGACGCTGCTGTCGGAGCTGGCCGGCCGGACGACCCTCATCGTCAACGTCGCCTCGCGCTGCGGGCTTACGCCCCAGTACGAGGGCCTGGTCGCCCTGCACCAGCGCTTCGCCGACCGGGGCTTCACCGTCCTGGGCGTGCCCTGCAACCAGTTCAAGGGGCAGGAGCCCGGCAGCGCCGAGGAGATCCAGTCCTTCTGCGCCGCCACCTACGGCGTGGACTTCCCGCTGGCCGAGAAGGTCGAGGTCAACGGCGAGGACCGCCACCCCCTCTACGAGGTCCTGACCCCGACCGCCGACGCCGACGGACACACCGGCGACATCCGCTGGAACTTCGAGAAGTTCCTGGTCGACGCCGACGGCGCCGTGGTCGCCCGGTTCGCCCCGACCGTCGACCCGCTGGACGAGGCCATCGTGACGGCGGTGGAGGGGACCCTCCCGGGCTGAGGGGTGGGAGCGCCCCGCGCGGTCACGCCAGGCCGACGCCGGTCTGCGGGGTCTCCTCGGCAGCTGCCAGCGTCAGCGCCTGGCGGCGTTCGTAGGCCCAGCCGGGCCCGCGGAGGGTGAAGCCCAGCCGATCGCCGGCGGTCCGGGACAGCCGCAGGTCGCGGGCCAGGTCACGCCACTCGTGGAAGGCGATGACGACCGGGTTGAAGGAGTCGATGTTGGTGGTCAGGCCGTAGACGGGCCGCTCGACCTCGGGCTCGAACGTCCCGAACAGCCGGTCCCACACGATCAGGATCCCGCCGTAGTTGCGGTCCAGGTACTGCGGGTTCGTCGCGTGGTGCACCCGGTGGTGGGAGGGGGTGTTCATGACCGCCTCGAACCAGCGGGGCATCCGGTCGATGCGCTCGGTGTGGATCCAGAACTGGTACAGCAGGTTCCAGGCCTGCGCGGTCACGATCAGCAGCGGGTGCACGCCGATCAGCGCCAGCGGCACCCAGAACACCAGCGCCGTGAACGGGGTCCACGGCTGGCGCAGCGCGGTGGAGAGGTTGTACTGCCGGGAGGAGTGGTGCACGACGTGGGAGGCCCACAGCACCCGCACCTCGTGATGGGCCCGGTGGTAGGCGTAGTAGGCCAGGTCGTCGGCGACGAACACCAGCACCCACACCCCGATGCCCCATCCCAGGTCGAGGGGGGAGAGGACGAACACCGCGGTGTACACGGCGAACTCGGCGGCCTTCAGCACCAGGCCGATCGCGACGTAGCCCAGCCCCATCGTCACGCTGGCGAGGGAGTCCAGGGGCACGTAGCCGTTGGTCGTCGGGTCCCGGTAGTCCGACCACCACTCCACCGCCATCGCGATGACGAAGAGGGGGATGGACCACAGGATGATCGGCGGGGCGTCGGTCAGCTCAAGCACGGGTGGCTCCGGGGTCGGTGGCGCTGGTGGGATCGTGGGTCGGGTTCGCAGGTCTGAGGAGGTCGTCGAGCAGCCGCCCGGCCAGCTCCAGCTGGGCCGTGACGCGGGCGGGGTCGCGGGCACCGCTCAGCGCGATCCCCCAGGTCAGGTCCACGGCCAGGTCGATGGCGGCGTCGATGGTCGCGTTGCCGTGGGCGTCGGCGTCGGCCGGCGGACCTCCGGTGACGCTCCCCAGCAGCTCGCGGCCGGCGGTCCGGATGTGCTCGCGGTGGGTGCGCTGCACCGGGTCCAGCCGAGCGGCCAGGTCGGGGTCGGTGCGTGAGGCGGTGACCAGCTCGGCGGCGGCACGGACGTCGGGGCGCTCCATGGCCTGCAGCAGCGGGTGCAGGACCACCGTGGCGACCGAGGCGTCCGGATCGGCCGTGGCGGCCTGGGCGATCACCGCGGCGTACTGCTCGACCAGGCGGGGGAACAGGTCCTCGACGCACGCCCCGAACAGGTCGGCCTTGGTCGGGAAGTGGCGGAACAGCGCGCCCTGGGACATCCCCGCCCTCCGCACGATCGCGGTGGTCGTGGCACCGGCGTACCCCTGGTCGACCAGCACCTCGACGGTCGCGTCCAGGATCGCGCGGCGGGTCGATGCGCGGCGCTCGGCCTGCGTGGAACGGGTCATGGGCGCAGCATGACAGACCAACAACATAGTGACAAGTCACTTTCTAAGTTGGTCGGTACGTGAGCGCAGCCTGAGCTCAAGGTCGGCGCGCCCCAGTCCGATGAGGCCGCAATGCGATGGGGGAGACGCCGTGATGTACGCACACCTGGCTGGAGCACGCCCGCGGCTCGGCGCGGGCCGCGCAGCCCGCTGGACCAACTGTTCATCGACGGGGCCGCCTTCGTCGAGCTGAGCGCGGCCGAGCGACAGGCAGCCGCACGTCGCTCACGATCCCGGTGGCGGCGAGTCGTGGCCCGAGTCAGCGCCCATCGCGTCCGGTCCGGGTGGACGTCCGTTGGCGTAGCCGTGATCGTCATCGCCCTGGTCGCCGCGGGAGGGCTCACACCCGGGCAGAGCCCGCTGGTGCCTCGGGAGGTCCAGCTGGTCGTTGCCGTGCCAACCGGTGTCGAGGCGAGCCCGGCGCTCGTGGCGCGGATCGAGGGTGAGATGCGACTGGCCGTCGGGTGGCTGGAGGCACAGACCGGCGGGGAGCTCCGCATGGCGTCTGACGAGGCGGTCGTGGTGCAGACGGCGCTGCCCGACGAGCCC
>JBFKGB010000325.1:0-4279 GCA_041633535.1 Euzebya sp.
AGATCCTGCGGATGTCCTCGAGGTCGTCGCGGCACCACGGGAATCTTTTCTCCAGGACCTGCTTGAGCGGTTCCTCGGCGTTGACGGCCCGCGAATAGATCGACAGCAGCGTGGGGCCGCGCGGAAACCGCCGTTCGCGCGAATCGAGTTCCAGCTCCTGCCGCAGCAGGGTCATCATCTCGGCGGCGTCTCCCTCGTCCATGATCGTGAAGTCCGGCGACAGCCCCACGGCGGGCGCGTGGATCCTCAGCAGGCGGTTGGCGATGGCGTGGAACGTGCCGCCGGTCACCCGGCCGGTGCTGGCCCCGGACCCGGCCTCGGCGACCATCCGACCGGCCCGCGACAGCATGTCCGCGGCCGAGCGGCGGGTGAACGTCAGCAGGAGGATCCGCTGCGGGTCGACACCATCGGCGACCAGCCGGGCCACCCGTGCCGCAAGCGTCGTGGTCTTGCCGGTCCCGGCGCCGGCCAGGACCAGCAGCGGCCCGTCGCCGTGCATCACGGCCTCGTGCTGGGCGCTGTTGAGGTGGGCGAACGGGTCGGCGACGGTCGTCTCGAACATGTGTTTGACCATACGGCAAACACCTGTTCGATGGAAGGTTCAGCCGTCCAGGCCCGGCGGCCCGAACCGACCGTCGGGGTCCTGCGGGTAGTCCACGACCTGCAGCACCGCGCTGCGCGGCAGCGCGGCGTACAGGTGGGGGAACGCCTGACCGGTGTCGTAGCAGTCCTCCCACACCAGCGGCGCGGGCAGCAGCGCGGGGTCCACGACCAGCAGGACGAGGTCGGTGCGGTCGCCGTACAGGCTGTTGCAGACCCCCGCGATCTGGTCGGGTCGTGACAGGTGCACGAACCCCTCCGCGGCCAGCGAGGCGGGGACGACGGCGTCCCCGGCCCCGGCCCAGTCCGCACGGCCGATCGCGTGCACCACCACGTCGTGTCCCATCGGCGCAGCCTGCCATAGGCTCGCACGCATCCGCGCCATCCACGTCCTCTCCCCGCCCCTGCTCGTCTGCGTCCTGCTCGGCACCGTCGCCGGGTGCGCCGCTGCGCCCGCGGGGCCGGACCCCGACGCGACGGCCGTTCCCGCCACCGCCCTGTCCACCACGGCCGCTCCCGGTACCGCCCTGACCACCCCGCCGAGGACCGCCACGCCGATCCCACCGGTGCCGACGACGCCGCCTACCCCCTCCCCCTCCCCGTCGTCGACGGACGTGCCGGGTGACCCGGTCCTGCTGGGCCGCTTCGACGTCGGCGAGGACCTGCAGGAGGTCAGCGGCATCGCCGTCAGCGGCATCGACCCCGACCGGCTGTGGCTGCTGGACGACGGGCCGGGCACGACAGCCGTCGTCGCGGTGTCACGGGACGGCAGCCGTCTGGGCCGCGTCACCATGGCCGGTGTGGAGGGGCGCGACACCGAGGCGATCGCCGTCGGTCCCTGCTCGGCGGAGGACCCGACCCCCTGCATCTACGTCGGCGACATCGGCGACAACACCGGTTCGCGCGAGGCCGTGCAGGTGCACCGGTTCCCCGAACCCGCGACGCTGGACGGCACCCCGGTGCCGGTGCAGACGGCGACGTTCACGCTGCCGGACGGGCCGGTCGACGCCGAGGCGATGGTGGTCGGCACCGACGCCCTGCCCGTCCTGCTGACCAAGGAGGTCGGCCGGACGCGGGTCATGGCCGCGACGGTGTTCGCCGACGGGGTGCTGCAGCAGGTGGCCGACATCGCCATCCAGCCACCGGCGTCACCGGTCCTGACGCTGTTCGTGGACCTGGCCGTCACCGACGCCGCGCTGTCCGGCGACGGGACCGCGCTGCTGCTGCGCACCTACGACCACGTGCTGCTGCTCCGCGACCCGCAGGGCACGGGGCTCGCGGGACTGGCGGGCTGGAGCACCACCGAGGTCCCCTCGACCCTGGAGCCCCAGGGTGAGGCGGTCACCTGGCTGCCCGGGCCGGACGGCACCGCCGGTGCCCCGCCGGCGGGGTTCGTGACCGCCAGCGAGGGCATCGGCGACCTGTGGTTCACCGCCCTGCCGGTCCCCTAGTCGTCGGCCTCGGGCAGCGGGTCGGTGTCGATCGGACCGATCGCGGTGACCTCGGGGACGTCGGGACCGATCTGGGCCGTGTAGCCGCGGTCCACGGTGACCGACGAGGCGTAGGCGACCGTTCCGTCGGCGTTCCGGATCGTGACGGTCCAGGCCTCGGTGTCGCCGAGCTCGAACCCCTCCAGCAGCTCCTCGTTGACCAGGAACGGGCGGGTCGAGGGGGGCAGCCGCAGGTCGAAGGTGCCGTCGGGGCCGATCTGCACGGTGCGCTCGAGCGTCTCCTCGACCAGCGTGGGACGGATGGCGTCGCCGGTGGGGTCCGGCACCGGCGGGATGCCACCGACGGACAGGACGGGGACGCCGGCGATCTGCAGGTTGGTGGGCGTCATGACGGTCTTGGACACCACCACGGTCCCGCCGGCCGGCCCCTCGCCCGTGATCCGCGCGTGCACCTGTGGGTCCATGGCCGCCAGCGAATGACGGATGAAGGCGCCACGGTTCTGCACGTACATCGGGGGGATGGTCGTGCCGTAGCGCCCGTGGAACTCCCTTCCGTGCTCGAAGGTGTAGATGATCGTCCGGGTGCAGGCGTGACCCCAGTCGCGGCTGGTGCCCGAGGTCGGGTACAGCCCGAACGCCTGGATGGCCTCGTAGCCGTTGCCCTCGTAGGTCACGCCGTCGGGACCCGTGAACCCGTCACGCATCTCGTTGGCGATGCCCTTCATCAGGGGCCAGTCGGGGCTGCGGATCAGCCGCGGGTCCCGCCCCCACGGGATCAGCATCTGCTGTCCGGACGTGTGGTGGGTGATGTGGGTGATCGGCAGGCGGCTGCGGACGAGGTCCCGGACGTTGTGGGTCTCGGGCTCGCTGAAGGGCTCCAGGCCGCGGTAGGTCTGGTCGTAGGGCACCGAGGAGGACCCTGACTCATCACCCCAGGCGAAGGGGTAGTTGCGGTTCAGGTCGATGCCGTAGGCGTCGGGCTGCGATGCCCCGACGGGGCTCGCGCCCACCACGGGACCGGTGCCCTCCAGCGGACCGACGTTGGAGGGGGCGCGCAGGTTCTTGCGGTGCATGTCGCCCTGGCCGGCGACGGCGAAGGGGAAGCCCAGGCCGATGAGGTTGCGGTCGCTGGTCTGACCGGTGAGGGCGGCCGCGGCGACGGTGCGGTCGAACCCGTCGGGGTTGACCAGCGGCAGGATGACCGTGCGGGCCCCGTCCACGATGGCGGTGATGACCGGGTCGGTCCCGTAGGACTCCAGCAGCTCGTGTGCCCACATCATCGGCATCTCACCGGCCGGCCACTCGCGGCAGTGGTGCATGCCGTCGTGCATCACCACGGGTCGCCCGTCATCGGCGGCGACGTCGGTGGCGATCTCCAGCCCGTAGACGGTCGCGCCCAGGATGGAGGGCGTCGGCATCTGCAGCAGCCGCACGCGGCCGGTCGCCTCGTGGGCCTCGAACAGCGCCCTGATGTCCTGCTCGTAGCGCACCGAGCCCAGCCGGTACTCCTCGTCGGCCGTCTCACCCGGCTGCAGCGGCAGGTCGGCGGGCCGGTCCGTGTCGGACGCCGCGATGTCGACCAGCTCGACGTCCATGCCGACCTCGCGCAACCGGGCCAGGTCCCCGTCCCGCAGCAGGACCTCGAGGGTCCCGTCGTCGAAGACGGTGTGGGTGTCGTCCAGCCTGGCGGCCAGCGCCCGCTGGGCGTCGGTGCGGGGACGGATGTGGGCGTACAGCGCGGTGCTCGAGCCGGTGGCTGCGGCGGTGGTGGCCGCTGTGGGGGACGCCGCGTGCGCTGCGCCGGCCAGGAGGCCCTGGCCGAGCGTGGTCGCGGCGGTCCCTGCGCCGGCGTAGCGGATCAGGTCACGACGGGAGAGGGTCATGGCCAGTAGTTCAACGTCCGTCCTCCGATCTCCTGCCGCCTGACCTGCCAGGCGGGTGGCCGGGTGATGCCGGCGGCCCCGGGCTGGCAGGGTGGGGCCGTGCGCGTCCTCCCCTCATCCCCCTCGGCCCTGCTCGTGCTGCTGCTCGTGGCGCTGCTGGTGCTCCCCCTGGGCGCCCCGGCGGCCGGCCAGGCCAGCCCGACCGTCCACAGCCCGCTGCCCCGCCCGGACGCGGTGGTCCAGCCCGGGACCGTCCGCGTCGGGGCCACGGTGGCGCCCGCCGGTGACGCCCGGCTGCTGGTCGACGGCACCGACGTCGGTCCGGCCCTGCCCGACGGGGTCGAC
>JBFKGB010000326.1:0-4276 GCA_041633535.1 Euzebya sp.
CCATGGCGGGGGCGCGCTGCGTTCTGCCGGTCCCTGCCCACGGGGCATGCTGGGGCCACGCACGAACCAGCAGGGGGAGCCTGATGCTCGCAGCCACCTTCCACGCACCAGGCGACCTCCGGCTGGAGGACGTCGCGGAACCCAGCGCAGGCCCCGGGGAGCTCAAGCTGCGTATGCACGCCACCGCCGCCTGCGGGACCGACGCCAAGATCTTCAGCCACGGGCATCACCGCCTGAGCCCGCCGCAGATCATCGGCCACGAGCTGGCCGGCGAGGTCGTCGAGGTGGGAGAGGGCACGACCGGCTTCGACGTCGGCGATCGGGTCCAGGTCATCGCGGCCGTCCCCTGCGGCGACTGCTGGGCCTGTGACGACGGCATCGCCCAGGTCTGTCCTAACCAGACCTCGATGGGCTACCAGTACCCCGGCGGCTTCGCCGAGTACATGGTCGTCCCCGAGCCGGTCGTCCGCGTGAAGGGTGTCAACCCGATCCCCGAGGGGCTGTCCTACGCCGAGGCGTCGGTCACCGAGCCGCTGGCCTGTGTCCTGAACGCCCAGGAGCTGGCGCGGGTTGGCGACGGGGACACCGTCGTCGTCATGGGCGCCGGCCCCATCGGCTGCCTGCACGTCCGGCTGGCCCGCGCCCGCGGCGCCGCCATGGTCATCCTGACCGACATCGACGGCGACCGTCTGCACCTGTCGGCCGGCCGTGTCGAGCCCGACGCGATGATCGAGGGCTCCGGGCCGGACGTGATCGACGCGGTGGCGGACCTGACCGGTGGTCGCGGCGCCAGCGTCATCATCACGGCGGCGCCGTCCGGCACGGCCCAGGAGGACGCCATCCAGATGGCCGCTCCCCGGGGCCGGGTCAGCTTCTTCGGCGGCCTGCCGAAGGACGCCCCGTTCATCAGGTGCGACTCCAACATCGTCCACTACCGCGAGCTGTCCCTCATCGGGGCCAACGGCTCGAGCCCTGACCAGAACCGACGAGCACTGGAGATGATCGCCAGCGGTCTGGTCCCGGTGGGGGACCTGATCACCCACCGCATGCCCCTCGCTGACGTCCACAAGGCCATCGAGGCCGTCATCAGGGGCGAGGCGATCAAGGTCGTCGTCGAGCCGTGACGACCGGCGGCGGTGCGCACCCCGGATCGGTCGCCGGAGCAGCTCACGCCGTCGTCCAGCGCCGACGCCGGGGAGGTGTGCGTGCCGGCGACGCGCCTGAGTCCTATGTTGCAGTCACCGTCGGATGCGCGGCGGTGACCTGCCCGGAGGAACCCCGATGCGCACGCTGATCATCGCCCGCCCGCCCCTCCTCCTCGTCGTGCTCGCGGCCATCGCCGTGATGCTGGCCGTGACTCCAGCTGGGGCCCAGCCGACCACTGCGTTCGATGGCGATCCGGCCACGACCGAGCGCATCGATGCGGGCGACCCGGTCAGCGCCGCGATCATGGTGTCGCGACAGCGCTTCGATGCCGCGCCCCACGCGGTGCTGGCGACGTCGGAGACGTTCGCCGACTCCCTGGCCGGTGCGGCCCTGACCGCCGACGGCCCGCTGCTGCTGACCGCCGGTGACGCCCTGTCGCCGGACACCGCGACCGAGCTGGACCGTGTGCTGGCCGACGGCGCCACCGTGTACGTGCTGGGTGGGACCGACGCCATCAGCGGTGGGGTGGCGCAGAGCCTCACCGACCGGGGGTTCGTCGTGGACCGGCTGGCCGGGGAGACCCGGGTCGAGACGGCGCTGGCGGTCGCCGACGAGGTCCGCCGGCTGCACCCCTCCACCACCGTCCTGCTGGCCCGCAGCGACGGGGCGCCGGGCAACCCCACCAGCGCCTTCGCCGACTCGATGACCGGCGGGTCGCTGGCGGCCGCGGCGCGGCTGCCGATCCTGGTCACCCCCACCGAGCAGCTGCACCCGGCGGTGTCCGGCTGGCTGACGTCGACGGGGACCGCGACCACCGTGCTGCTGGGCGGCCGTGCCGCGCTGTCCCAGGCCGTCGAGGACGCGGTCCCGGGGGGACAGCGGCTGTCCGGTCCCGAGCGCACCGCCACGGCCGCGGCCATCGCCGGCTCGGACCTGTGGCCCCGCAGCGCCGAGCGTCGCTTCGTCATCCTGGATGGCGCCCGGGCGGACGGCTGGGCCTACGGGCTGTCGGCCGCCGGCATCGCGGCCGACGCAGGGGCGCCACCGCTGCTGGTGGGGACGGACACGGTCAGCGCGGCGACCCGCCGGCTGGTCTCGACCTGTGGTCCCGCCGACGTCGACCTGCTGCTCGTGGGGGACGAGCAGGTCGTCTCCGCGGCGGTCGCCGACCAGCTGACCGCCTTCGACGGCCAGGCGTGTGCCGACGGGCGCACCGCGCTGCGGCCCTTCGACAGCTGCGAGGCCACCCTCGCCCACTTCGTGGAGGAGGGGCTCTCCCGTGTCGGCCCCTACGGGCTGGACGGCTACTGGTACGGGGCGGTCGTCGCCGAAGGGGTCGTGGAGGACGACGCGGCCGAGGGCGGCTCGGGGCCGCCGCTGGTGCCCGCCCCGTCCGCGCCCGATGCGTCCGGTGGCGACGGCGGGGACACCCCGGTGTCGGGCACGAACGTGCAGGAGGCCGGCGTCGACGAGCCCGACCGCGTCAAGGCCAACGCCAGCGCGCTGTACGTGACCGGGGCCGGCCCCGGCGTCGAGGTGATGGCGCTGACCGACGACGGCCCGACGCACGTGGGGACCCTCGACGTCGGTGGCCGCGGGTACAGCAGCGAGCTGCTGCTTGACGACGACGTCCTGCTGGTCATCTCGCGCGGCGACACCTTCGCCCAGCCGGTCGACGGTCCGCCGCCGGGGACCACGTTCGCCCCCGAGCCCGCCTACCCCGAGCCGAGCACCGTGCTGACCCGCTTCGACGTGTCCGAGCCGACGACACCGGTCCTGCTGGACACCGCAGAGCTGTCCGGCGAGAACCGGTCGGCCCGCCTCGTCGACGGGGTCGTCCGCGTCGTCACCAGCGCCAACCCCCGTGGGCTGGACTTCACCTGGCCGACGGAGGACAGCGACCAGGCGCGGGATGCGGCGCTGGCGCACAACCGGCAGGTGATCCAGGACTCCACCATCGAGCAGTGGCTGCCGACCGTCGCCACGGCCGGGGGGCAGGACCTGGCCGTGGCCTGCGAGGACGTGTTCGCCCCGCCGGCCTTCGCCGGGATCTCGACCGCGGTCGTCGTGGCCTTCGACATGGCCGGACCGCTGGTCCCCACCTCCTCCGCAGCGGTGGTCGGTCAGGCCGACACGCTGTACGCCTCGACCCAGCGGCTGGTGCTGTCCTCCTCGCGCTGGGGCGAGTGGAGCCCCGAGGCGCCGTCGCCGACGGTGACCACCGAGGTCCACAGCTTCGACATCAGCCAGCCGGACCGGACGACGTACGTCGCCAGCGGCCAGGTCGACGGCTACGTGCTGAACCAGTTCTCCATCAGCGAGCGCGACGCCTACTACCGGATCGCGACGACCACCGAGCCGCCGTGGACCGAGCCGTTCGGGCCCGACGGCCCCCGGACCGACAACGGCGTGACCGTGCTGACCGAGGGTGGGGGCGAGCTGTTCCAGGTCGGCCGGGTCTTCGGCCTGGGGGAGGGCGAGCGGATCTTCGCGGTCCGCTTCCTGGGTGACGTCGCCGCCGTCGTGACGTTCCGCCAGACCGACCCGCTGTACCTGCTGGACCTGCGCGACCCGGCGGCGCCCCGCGTCACCGGCGAGCTGTCCATCCCGGGCGTGTCCCGCTACCTGCACCCCGTGGGCGAGGACCTGCTGCTGGGCGTCGGCCAGGACGGGACGGCCGACGGCGAGCTGACCGGGGTGCAGGTCAGCCTGTTCGACATCAGCGACCGGACCGCGCCGACGCGGGTGGACTCCGTTGAGTACGGCGAGGGGTACTCGCCCGTGGAGTCCGACCACCGCGCCTTCCTGTACTGGTCCCCCCTGGGCCGGGCCTTCGTCCCCGTGTACTCCTACGGCCCCGGGCCGTCGGGCGTCGAGGTCGTGGACGTCGCCGGTGGCCAGCTGACCGCGTCCGGCCGCCTGCTGCCCCCGGACGGCAGCGGCTACAGCGCCGACCGCTCCATCGTCGTGGGCGACACCGTCTACGCCGTGGGGTACGAGGGCGTGTCCGCCCACGACCTGACCACCCTCGCCCCCCGCGGCTGGGCCCCCTTCCCGTCCTAGCCCGCTTCCCGTCCCTCCCCATCGGTCCCCGCCCGCCCCGCCCCGCCCTTTCGACCCACTTAACCCC